>JADFHV010000087.1 GCA_022566975.1 Chloroflexota bacterium | reverse complement strand
GCACGGTGATCTGATCGGCAGCCCGAACGGAGTCGGCAAGGCTCCGGCCGATCTCGAACCCTGCAGCGTCGGCCAGGTCTGGGACGTCGTGGTATGCGCGGGTATCCCAACGAAGATGGCCGCCCAGCTCCGCCTGGTCGTCGATGAGCGTTACCGAGGCCCCCGACTCGGCTCCCGCCAGCGCGGCCGAGAGACCGGCCGGGCCGCCTCCGACCACTGCGACGTCGGTATGGGCGTTGCGGTGCGTGAATCTCTTGTCCGGCGGGTCGGCCGTCTCCAGGGAGCCCAGCCCTGCCACGCGTCGGACCACAGGCTGGGCCAGTCGCCAGAAGAGCTTGGGCCGATGAAAGGTCTTGTAGTAGAAGCCGACCGGCATCAGCCTGCCCAGCTTGTCAAGGACCGAGAGGAGGTCCCGCTCCACCGATGGCCACGCGTTCTGTCCCCGCACCGACATGCCGCCCTGCACCGGCTCGATGCAGACCCGCACGTTGGGCACGCCGTCGACGGTCATCAGGCAGTTGGCACAGTTGCCGCCGGCGCAGAGGAGCCCCCTGGGCCTGTGGTACTTGAAGCTGCGTGAGAAGGTCCTGACCCCGGAGGCGTAGAGGGCTGAGGCGACGGTGTCGCCCTCGTAGGCCTCGACGGGCCTGCCGTCGAACTCGAAGACGACCGTCTTCGAGCGGTCGATGGCCTGCGTGGGACTGGGGCCCAGGCGATGGCTCGGCCTAGCGCTGGTCATCCTTGCACGTCGCCCTCGCGTGGCATCTTCGTTGGTCTAGCTATCCATGTCGCCTTAACGTCACTCTTGGAAGGACGGCCCCTCTATCTCGGGCCAGGACGTTAGCTCCACCTCGTTGGTCACGGTGTCGCGAATCGCGATGAACCACCTGCGGCACCCGAATTTGTGGTACCACCACTCCCTCTGGGGCCCGGCCGCGTTGGTCCTGAGGTAGAAGTAGTCGGTCCAGGTGTCGCCCGAGGCGTCGGGCGAGGGCCGCTTCGTGACCTCGCCGCCGAAGCGGAACTCATGGACGTCGCGGGCGCCGCAGTTGGGACACGTCAGCAGAAACGCCAACTCCTTAAGGCCCCTCTCTAACTCTCCCCCGCGGAGCCGGGGGAGAGGATAATACCTTGCCCTCTTCTCTATGTCATTACTGTGAAAGCAGCTTGTCGTCGCCCACGCCTGAGGCCCAGGCCCGGCAATTCTCTTTCATCCGGGTCTCGCATGCAACGTGCGGAGCCACGGCCTGGGGGTCGTGCCGGGTTTCCCAACAGCCGGACAGGCTGGTGGTCGCCTACCTACTGTCAATGTAGGGGCACGGCATGCCGTGCCCCTACGAAGCCGATGAGATGCACCTGTCCACAGCCTGCTAGAGACCGTCGAGCCCTTCGTCCCAGAGCAGCGGACACAGGTACATGGGTGTTCCGCGGTTGAAGGTGCGCATACCATCCAGGGCATAGTCGAAAAGGGCCATGGGCTGGGGCACGGGTGACTGCAACGGGCCCTTGCTCGGCGGGACCTCGCTTACCCGCGCCCTTGGATGGAGCCCGGCAAGCTCCCGGGCCTTGGCCAGCGCCACGTCGAGGCCTCCCAGCTCGTCGACCAGGCCGTGCTCCTTTGCCTGCCTCCCGGTCCACACCTTGCCGCCGCTGACCTCTTCCACGGCTTCGGCCGTCATCCGGCGGGCCCGGGCGACCCTCTCCAGGAACAGGTCGTACACCCTTGAGATGGAGTCCCAGACTACCGCTCGCTCCTGCTGGCTGAACGGCCTGTCGGAGCTGAAGATGGAGGCACGCCGGCCCCGGGTAACTGTCTCCCGGTGCATGAGGAGCCTTTCCATGAGGCCGACGTTGGCAATCTTGCCCGTGAGGACGCCTATGGAGCCTGTGAGCGTGCCCGGCTGGGCGACGATCCAGTGGGCGGGGGTCGAGACGTAGTAGCCGCCGGAGCCGGCCACCGCGCCCATGGCGACGACCAGAGGCTTCTTCTGGGCTACCTTTTGCAGGGCGGCGGCCATGGCCTCCGACGCCGTGGACGAGCCTCCGCGCGAGTCCACGTACACCACGACCGCGGCGGCGCGTCTGTCGCGGAGCACCCTGCGCGCGTCCTGCACGACGCTGAGGTCGCCGGCCCTCTGGCGCAGGAACATGCGCAGGGGTGCCGGCACGTTGGAGGGCGGCCGCTCGCTGTGGCCGTCGACGATGTCACCCTCTATGCGGAGCAGTGCGACGTACCGGCCCGGCGGGTCGGGCGGACGGCGCAGCAGACGCCCGCGGGCCGCCTCGAACGGCGCCAGACGGGCCGGCCTCGCCGTGCTGCCCAGGTGCGACGGCAGGTCTTCCTCCCCGATCACGGTGTCCACGACCCCCGCCTCGACGGCGGCCAGGTCATCGTATGGTGCGTTGTCCACGAGGGTGCGAGCGCCATCGTCGTCCAGGCCCCTGCCCCCCGCTATGGCTCCGGTGAACCCGGCATGTGCGTCGTCCATGAGCCAGTCGATCATCTCTCGCATCTGGTCGGACATGCTGCTGCGGGAGAGCTGGTCGCCGGCCGACTTGTAGGGGCTGATCTGGACGAACTCGGCCTTGAGCCCGATGCGCTTCAGGGCGTCGGCGAGGAATACGAAACCGAGGTGCATGCCCAGAGGCATCACGAATCCACCCGGCTGGAGCAGGACCTCGTCGGCGGCACAGGCGACGTAGTAGCCGTTGCTATCGTATGTGTGGGACCAGGCGACCACCCGCTTGCCGGCGGAGCGCAGCTCGCCGATGAGGCCACGCAGCGTCTGGACCTGGGCCGGGGGCATGTTCAGCGGGCGCAGGTGGAGGACGACGCCGCGGACGCGATGGTCCCCGGCGACGGCCCGGAGCTGCTCCGCCAGCTCCGCCAGGCTCTGTTTTCGAGGGAACAGGCGCCGTCGCAGGAACCCGGCGCGCGGCTCCGGCAGCTCCGGATACGGGCCCTCCAGGACGAAGACGACGTAGTCCGGCGGCTTCCCCAGGCGACGGCGCAGGTTGCCGAGGAGCCGGAGGATTTTTTGTATGACGTAGATCAGGCGGGCGAGCATTGTGTTTCCGACCGGTTGCCGGGTCTGCCTGGACTCTAGGTCTTACTGGCTTCGATGAATTCAGCGGGCGTGATACCCGCTCGTCGAATTAGCGCGCGCAACGTTCCGCGAGCCACTTCGCGGTGGTCGGGAACGGATAGCGTCGCGGAATGATCGGTCTTGACGAGAATGATGTGACTGCCCCGTTGGCGTGCCACCTCCCACCCGATGGTCATGAACACGCGGACGACCTGGCGGCCGCTAAGGAGCGGGACCGAGGTCATCCGACGGCGACTTCGATTTCGTGGGTCCCAAGCGTAAGGGGCATGCCGCGCTCGGCGCGCACCTCAAGGCATTGTCGGATGGCGTCTTTGATGTTGTCCAACGCCTGCTCTTCTGTCTCGCCTTGACTGATACATCCGGGGATGGCGGGACACTCGACAACATAGACGCCGTCTTCGTCTCGGTCCACGGTAACTGTGAATTTCATACTGTACCTCTGTTGGCTGGGCCTAGGCACTCAGGGTCACTGCTGGCCCCATTGGACTTCGCTGGGCAGCCTAAAATGGTAGTCCACTTCAGGTCAAGCGATAGCGCCCTCTTGATATTCGAACGAGTTTGCCGGCTTGGCATAGGTTCGATAAATGACTTCTGACTTGATGTTGGTACGCAGGTCGCCCTCCCCATTGTGTCGTTCTTAAGTGCGCGTGGGTCAACTCTATGAAATCGGGAAGCTTCTCATAAATCTGTTGTAATGTGGCTTCCCCGCCAAGCGCGTTCATGCTGTCTTGCACTGCGATTTCCCAAACATTCACCCTAGCATCCTCCCAGTGCCCCTACTCGGGCGCGCCAAACACCACCTCCCTAGAACATGGTCAGGTAGCGGTCGAGCTCCCACGGGGTGACCTGGCGGTGGTACTCGCGCCACTCGGCGTCTTTGAGCTCGATGAAGTCGTCGTAGATGTCGCCCAGCGCACCCTGGACCAGCTCGTTGCGCCGCAGCTCGTCCAGCGCCCGGCCTTGGGCGCCGCCACGGCCGTCTCAAGAGTATCCACCCACCAGCGGCCAGCCCAATTCCGCCAAGCGCGAGAGCCCCAATCAATAGTGGAACGGGTGTAGACGACCCATTGCCACCTCGTGGGCCGTCTGTCCCGCCTAGTGTCTCCGTTCCGAAAGGCACCACTAGGACAGCCGGCGTCGCCGTGGGTTTCGCGGTCGGGGGCGGTGGAACAGGTGTAGCTGTCCCGGTCGGCGTGGCCGTGGGCGTTGCGGTCGGCGTGGCGGTCGGCGTGGCCGTGGGCGTCACGGTCGGGGTCGCCGTGGGCGTCGGTTCCGGCAGCCTGGGGAATGTCAGGTTGAAATCGTTTCTGATGAAGGGGAATGGCACGGTAGAGTAGGAGTCGGTCTCCTCGGCCTGGACACCGTCCAGGTGAAAGGTTACGGTCTCTCCCGCGAAGGAGGACGTTGTAGGGCTAACGGTAAGGCCCACGTAGCTCCCCCCTTTGACGGCAACGGGGAGCGATTGGTAGATTCCTACGCGTGCAGTTATGCAGAGGATGATACACGCGCCGTTGTTGGCAAGGCCGCTGTCCGGTACGGGAAGGCCTCCGGCTGTCGCGATGCCGGAGTAGACAAACGGTAGTGGTGGTGGGGCTTGAGCCTGTGCGGGTCCGGCCCAAAGCGCGTGGAACACGACGGAGGCGATGACTGCCCCGTTGATGATAGTGACTTTCAACAGACTGGACATATCTATGACATGGCTTCAGGGCTGCCGCATACTCTGTCGCAGACTACCATCGCTCAGGCCCGGGCGCCCAGCGCCCTAGAACATGGTCAGGTAGCGGTCGAGCTCCCACGGGGTGACCTGGCGGTGATACTCGCGCCACTCGGCGTTGTTCAGCTGCCTAGCTCTCGATCCCTCCTCGAGGCGCCCGCTCCCAGAGTGCCGGAAGGTCTCGAGCCCCGTGGACGACCGCAAGAACATACACTGCTTCTGCCGAGACCTGGTATATGAGACGATAGCTTCGTACGAAGATCTCGCGAACTGATGGCTCGTCCAGCTCGGGCACGATTCGCCCACGCTCTGCAAGAAGGCTCAACGAGCGGGTGGCATCGCGAATCTCCGCAACGAACGAGGCTGCGTAGTAGCGAGACCCCTTCCTGATGAAATTGGCCCCTTCTTCAAGGTCATTCCAGGCTGACTCAGTCCACTCTACGCGTCGAGCCACTTACCCATCCGATGCTCGATCTCCTCCTGGTCGACAACCCGTCCCTCCGCAACGTCTCGCAGTCCCTGCGCGATCTTCTGTCGGACGTAGATGTGATACTGGATGTCCTCGAATGAGGCATCGTCCGACAGTTGGTCGAGGAGTTTCCGGACTTCCTCTTTGGCGGTGGTCATCATGCGCTCCTGGCAAGCAGTGATAGATATAGTATAGTCAGTCCGGTCCCGATCTCACAGGACAGGCCGCGGGCCTAGCAGGGTGCGTAAAAACCCTTTCGACCATCCCCCTGGCCCCCTTTCCTTCGGCTGACTCAGGACAGGCTCTGGGCAGGAAGGGGGAAGAAGTTGTATCTGAGGGATACCCCTTCGACGATGCTCAGGGCAGGCTCTCAGACTCCCGGCAAAGGGGCTTCGCCCCTCTGCACACCCCTTTTTCGCAGCCTGCTAGAACATGGTCAGGTAGCGGTCGAGCTCCCACGGGGTGACCTGGCGATGGTACTCGCGCCACTCGGCGTCTTTGAGCTGGATGAAGTCGTCGTAGATGTCGCCCAGCGCCCCCTGGACCAGCTCGTCGCGCCGCAGCTCGTCCAGGGCCTCGGCCAGGCTCTGGGGCAGCATGCGGATACCCCTGCGCCGGATCTCCTCGAGGCCCAGGTCGTAGAGGTTGGTCAGGTTGGGCTCGCCTGGATCGAGGCGGTTCTTGATGCCGTCGAGTCCCGCCGTGACGTAGGCGGCCAGCGCCAGGTACGGGTTGCAGGCCGCCGACATCGTCCGGTCCTCGAGATGCCCGGGGCCGGCGGTGCGGATCATCTGCGTCCGGTTGTTGTCGCCGTAGGAGACGAACGCCGGCGTCCACAGGAACCCCGAGCGCGACCCCATGAGCGCCGCGCCCACCTGCAGCCTCTTGTAGCAGTTGACTGTGGGTGACATCACCGCGCACAGGGCTTGCGCGTGGGCGAAGATACCGCCGATGAAGTGGCGGGCCAGCTCCGACAGCCCCAGACCGGTGGCGTCGTCCTCATCCAGGAAGACGTTCTCGTCAGTGGAGGCGTCGGCCAGGTGGATGTGTATGTGCCCACCGCTTCCGGTGCGGTCGGTGAATGGCTTGGCCATGTGGGTGGCGATGGCGCCGTATTTCTGCGCGTACTGGCTGGTCATCATCTTGAAGAAGGTGTAGCGGTCGGCGGTGGTCAGCGCGTCGGCGTACGTGAAGTTGATCTCGTACTGGCCGTTGGCGTCCTCGTGGTCCGACTGGTAGGGGTCCCAGCCGAGGCGGGCCATGCCGTCCATCATGTCCCGGAGGTAGTCCACCACGTTTGCGATGCCCTTGAAGTCGTAGCAGGCCTTGGCCAGGTTGTCTATGTCGTTGGGGTCCCAGACGGAGATGGAGCCGTCGTCGCCTCTGGTCACCAGGAAGTGCTCCGGCTCGATTCCCACGTAGAAGGTGTAGCCCGCCTCTCTGACTTGGGACAGCACCCGCTTGAGGTTGAGCCGGGAGTCGTTCATGAAGGGCTCGCCGTCGACGTAGAGGTCCGACGCGAACCGTGCAATCCCGTCGGCCCAGGGGAGTGGGGTGTAGGTGTCGAGGTCGATGCGGGCCAGCATGTCGTGTGAGTGCGGCCCCTGGCCCAGGCCCAATACGGCCGCCCCGGCGAAGCCGGCTCCCTGGTCTATGATGTCGTCGAAGTGGGAGACCGGGACCATCTTGACCTTGGGGGAGCCGTTTATGTCGATGAACTGGGCCAGGAGGTACTCGATTCCGTCCTCCCGCATCTGTTGGCGGACTTCCTCTCGTGTGGGCATGGGTTACTCCTTCGGAGTAAGTGATCAGTTTTCAGTTATTAGTTTTGAGTCTTCAGTCTCCAGTTATTAGTTCTCAGTTGGAACTGTCAACTGACAACGGTTAACTGACAACTGACAGCTCGTAGCTACTCCCCGAAGACCTTGTTGGTGCCGACCAGCGGCACGCGGGCCATGGCGGAGGCCTCGATGGTCAGGGCGGCCAGGTCCTCGGGCTCCAGGCTGTGGACGTCGCCCTTGCCCAGCGACCGGGTCAGCAGCGCCATCTCCATGGTCATGGAGTTGATGAAGTTGGCCACCCGCTCCGCCGCCTCATCGGGGTCCAAGCGCTTGGTCAACTTGGGGTCCTGAGTGGTGATACCCACCGGGCATTTGCCGGTGTGGCAATGGTGGCAGAACCCGGCCGGCACCCCTACCTCGGCCTCAAAGTCCGACTCCGGGATTTCCCGGTTGCAGTTAAGAGCAATTAGGGCGGCGATGCCGATGGCTACCGCGTCAGCGCCCAACGCCAGGGCCTTGGCGGCGTCGGCGCCGTGGCGGATGCCACCGGAAGCAATCAGGCTCACCTTGCCGTACAAGCCAAGCTCCCGAAGGGCTTCCCGCGCCATGACGATGGCCGGGACCGTTGGAATGCCGCTGTGCTCGATGAGAACCTCAGCCGACGCACCGGTGCCGGCCACCATGCTGTCGATAACGATTGCGTCGGCGCCCGCCTTGGCTGCCAGCTTAACGTCGTCGTCTACCCGGCACGCCCCTAGCTTTACGTGAATGGGCACGCGCCAGTCAGTGGCCTCACGCAGCTGCTCTATCTTCACGGCCAAGTCGTCGGGACCCAGCCAGTCCGGGTGGCGAGCCGGGCTGCGCTGGTCGATACCTTGGGGCAGGTCTCGCATGTCGGCGATCTCGTCCGCCACCTTGACCCCCATCAGCAAACCTCCGGTGCCGGGTTTTGCTCCCTGTCCCACAACGATCTCGATGGCCTGGGCCTGAACCAAGTGGTGCGGGTTCAACCCGTAGCGGCTGGGCAGGACTTGGTAGATCAGCTTGTCCGCCGCGTCCCTTTCCGCTTGCAACATCCCGCCGTCGCCGG
>JADFHV010000086.1 GCA_022566975.1 Chloroflexota bacterium | reverse complement strand
CGGCCGAGCCTGGGTTTATGGGGAGCATCGCGATGCCGTACGGGTTCCCTATGAGCGGCCCGCCGGTCTCCGTCTGCCAGAAGTGGTCGATGACCGGGATGCGGTCCTTCAGCACGTCCCTCTGGAGCCACTCCCAGGCCGGGGCGTTTAGGACCTCGCCCGCGCAGACTATGCGCTCCAGCGACGACACGTCGCCCCTGGGAGCGCCCTCGTCCCCGTATCGCATCAGCAGCCGGACCGCGGTAGGCGAGGTGAAGAGCCCGGTGACGCCGAACTCCTCCACGATGCGCCAGATGGCGTCGGGCTCAGGGTGGTCGATCGCGCCCTCGTAGGCGATGGTGGTGCAGCCGAAAAGCAGCGGCGCGTAGACGATGTAGCTGTGGCCGACTACCCAGCCGATGTCCGAGGTGGCCCACCAGACGTCGTCAGGCCTCATCCCGAAACACCACCGTCCCATGGCGTGAATACCGACCTGGTATCCCCCGTGCGTGTGGACCACCAGCTTGGGCTTTGCCGTGGTGCCGGACGTCGCGAGGATATAGGCGGGGTCGTTGGACTCCATCTCCTCGTAGCCGCCGTCCTGACCTTCGCCCCGCGACAGGAAGTCGTCCCAGCTGATGTCGCGGTCCTGGGTCAAGGCTGCGCTATCGCCACGGGCCAAGACCACGACGTTTTCCACGGGCGGCCCATCTTCCAGGGCCGCGTCCACGATCTCCTTAAGGTCGATGTCGCGCCCCTTACGGTAGGTGACGTCGGTCGTGAACACGAGGCGCGAGCCGCTGGCCCCGATGCGGTCGCCAAGCGCGCCCGCGCCGAACCCCGCGAACACAACCGAGTGGATGGCGCCGATACGCACCGTTGCCAGCATCAGCATGATGGCCTCTGGGACGACGGGCATGTAGATGGTGACCCGGTCGCCCTTGCGTATGCCCATGCCGCGCAGGGAGGCGGCCACGCGCCGGACCTCGTGACGAAGCTGCGCGTAGGTGTAGACGCGGCGCTCTCCGCGTTCATTGACGTATCCGATGGCGGCGTGGCCGCCCCGCCCCGCGGCTACGTGGCGGTCGACGCAGTTATAGGCGAGGTTCGTCCGCGCACCGATGAACCAGCGGAAGGTGGGATAGTCTCGCTCGTAGACGCGGTCCCACTTGCGGAACCACGGCAGCTCGTCCGCGGCCCTGGCCCAGAACCCCTCGGGGTCCTCGGCGGCCTCCGTGTACCAGCGTTGGGCGACGGGGTTTACGGTGTCCATTCGGATTCTCTCCTATCCCCCAAGGCTCTGGAGCTGCCCAACGTGCAGGCCCTGCGCGGGCTTGAAGGCCTTGGCACGCAGCGCCTCGATCAGGTCGGCCTCGGACCGCACGTCGCCGTCGAAGACGGTGACGCATCTGCCCAGGCCCTGGTCGGAGTGCGCGTCACTGCCTCCGGTTCCGACGAAACCCAGCAGATGGGCAACGTCCAGGGCGAAGTCGTTCTCCCGGTCCGTGTTGGAGCCGTTGGCTGCCTCTATCTCGTCAACCACCTGGAACAGCGGATGGCCTGTCGCCTCGTCCGCCGTCCCGGGCCGGCCGTTGACACTACGGAAAACAAGGTTCACGTTGTGCGGCGGTGGATTGAAGAGGTTGCGGAAGGGATGAGCGGAGACCATGACACCTCCGGCCCGGTCTACCGCCCTCCTGAGCCGGTCGATCTTGTTGATCCCGCTGGTGTAGGAGTGCAGGCCGAAGACCAGTACGTGGCCCATTTCGGTCTCGACCTCGAGGCCTCCTACAACGGTTATGCCCGAGTCCTGGAATGCCTCCTGGAGCTTCTGGTCGTCCCATCCGCCGCTGTGCTCGGTCAGACAGATACCGTCGAGGCCGATCTCTCGCGCCCTCTTCACGAGCTGTTCCGGGGTCAGGCTGCTGTCGCTGCTGCCCCGCACCGTGTGTACGTGGAGATCGAAAACAGACAATCGCTAAATAATCCTCTCTCTGGTCCAGGTCGTCCCAATTCTAGCCACCCGGCTATGGAGCGGTCAACGTAGGGGTACGTCCCTCGTAGGGGCGGGTTTGAAACCCGCCCCTACACAACGCCTATTTTCATGATGATGGCTCTTGGCCACTCAAGTCGCGAAGTGCGGAAGGAACCAGCCAAACGCCCCGGCGAACGAGAGGGCGATGGCCAGAACTCCGGCCGCCATGCGTCTGAAGAGCAGAAGAAGCGGAACTGCCAGTGCGAGGGCTGTTACTACCACCACGAGGGTGAACGCCAGGTTGGGACTGCCCATACCCGAGCCGGGGTTCACCTCGTCTACCCCCAGATACGCCAGCCCCATCACGGCGCCGATCATGGCCCACGTGGGGTATGCCAGCACCACTACTCCGAAGACCAACGGGCCGGAGAGTTGCTTCACAACCGACGCCAGGTGCGGCGGAGGGTCCTTCGCCAGCGAGAAAAGCATCAAGGTCCCAGCGGAAACGAACACCGAGGCGACGAGCATCCCACCGGCGGCGCCCGCGATCATGGCGCTCATCAGGCTTCTCCACGGGACGGCTGCCAGAGGGCTACGAGATACGCCCGCCAGCCGTGCCGGTAGGTCAGCAGCAGCTGCAGGGTCGTCCCGACCTCACGGCGCGACACGGGTGCGAATATCGAAGGGCCCGCACCGGCCAGGTGTAGCTCCCTGGCACCCAGGGCGTACAGCGTGTCCCAGTACTCCTGGAGACCGGGAAACGCGTCGAAGGCTATGCCGTCGAAGGCGTTGAACAGGAACTGAGGAGGGACGTCGCCGCCGCCCCGGATACGGGCCTCGAGCTTGCGGGTCAGGGCCCCCTTCGTGAACTCAGAACTGCCCAGCTTGCCGAACACGGTGGCCGTCTTGTTGGGCAGGTCGATCTCGGGCGCGAGCACGAGGACGTGCGGAAGGTCGGCGGGGGGCAGTGGGCGGACCACCTCGCCCCTCCCCTTTACCATCGCGGTCCCCCCATGAAGGAAGAACGGGACGTCTGAGCCGACCTGGGCGGCGATGGGCGTGAGCTCATCAGTCGACAGATCGAGCCCCCACAGACTGTTCAGTCCGGTCAGGGCCGCGGCCGCGTCGCTGCTCCCGCCTCCCAGCCCGGCGGCGACCGGGATTCCCTTGCTCAAGAGCATGCGCGCGCCGTCTCGAGTCCCGGCCGCCTCCGCTAACAACGATGCCGCTCTCATGACCAGGTTGTCCGAGCACTGCAGGCCCGGATCGTCGCACTCCAGCGTCAGGGCCTCGGCCGGCTCCAGCGTCAGCGTATCGGCGAGGTCGATAGTCTGGATGATGGAGACGATGTCATGGTAGCCGTCGTCCCGCCGGCCCAGCACCTCCAGCGTCAGGTTGACCTTGGCGTACGCCTTGAGCGTGATCATTGACCGCTCACGACGGCGCGAGTGCGGTCCACTCGCTGTAAAGCGATCCCCACTCCTCGATGCTGAGGGTCTGGGCGCGCCGCGTCGGGTCTATTCCGGCGCCGAGCAGGATGGCATCCGCCGACTCCCCGGAGAGCGTCAGTCCGTCTCTCAGGCAGTTTCGGAGCTGCTTTCTGCGCGCGCTGAAGCCTGCCCTGACCAGTTCGAAGAACCGTTTTTCCGAATCGAGGTCCAGGGCCGGCTCGGGATAGACGTCGATTCGGAGGATGGCCGAAGTGACCTTGGGAGCAGGCCTGAAGGCCCCTGGAGGCACGTAAGAGACGACCCGAGGCCTGCCGTAGAGCTGGACCGCGACGGAGACGAGGCCCATGTCTCCGGGGGCGGCCGCGATCTTGCGGGCCACCTCGCGCTGGACCATGACCACCATCAGCTCCGGCTTGTGCTCCGCTTCAAGGAATCGGCGGAGGATGGGCAAGGCGGCATAGTACGGTAGATTGGCCGCGACCTTGTACGGGGTGTCCGGTCGCACCAGCCGGGCGAGGTCCAGCTCCCTGGCGTCGGCGCAGACGACCTCTACGTTCGATCGATCGGCGAGGTCGCCGGAGAGCCAGCTTGCCAAGGCCTCGTCTAACTCCACCGCGACCACCCGCGAGGCTCGCTCGGCCAGATGCTTGGTCAGGATTCCCCGTCCGGGCCCTACTTCAACAACGACGTCATGGGGCGAGATCTCGGCCGCCGCGCTGATACGGGATAGGACGCGCATGTCGACCAGGAAGTGCTGGCCGAGGGACTTCTTAGGTCGCGCGACGGGGGTGGTCACGTCTTGGCGTGGGGCAATAGTCTGAAACGGACAGGCCGTGCACCTCCGTTTCGATCGTTCTCGAAGACGTGTCGCAGGGAAGCGGCTCGAGCCAGGCTGACCTACGGCGCGCGGAAGGCACTGCTTACCGCTGCTTCCTTCCGGACCTGACGGGATTCACAGCTTTCCGCCGCGTAGGACCCAACTCTCAACACCGGCATCCATGGACAGAGGCCTCGAGAGGCGGACCTCCGGGAGGAATTCAGCCTCGCTAGAGCGGATTGCGAGTACAGGGCACCGCTATCTCCCCGCCTAGCACGGCCCGCTCTCATGTTAGTTGAGGGGTGTATGGGTGTCAACGCAGAGCGATATGAATCGTTGACGGCGGTCCCTACTATGCGTACCATTCAACCTCGTTCAAGGATGGCGAGTTTGTGGGGCGCCCGGACTTTCCAATGATGGAGGCCTAACCCATGGGAGTGCTCAATCAGTCGAGACTGGTCCTGCTCCTGCTGCTGACCCTCGGAGCGGGCCTTTTTATCTCGGCGTGTGGCAGCGAAGACGAGTCTGAGTTCACCGAGACCAGGCCGGTGGCCGCGGAAAAGCAAGGGTCGGGAGAGACCGCCAACAGGTCCGTCGCCACTATGACCCTTGTTGACGGCGTTAAGCAATGGGACGGGCCGCCGGTAAACCTCGTCGGTGGAATGCTGATTACCTATCAAGAGGAGTACCGGGCTACCGTTGAGATGGAGACCGTCGGTGGTCAGCCGGCGGATGGCCAGAAGATCGTCATCGACCTGTGATGGTCCAATTTTCCACGGTACCTGAAGGGCAACCCTTCGCGCACCGTAAACAACTTCGTCTTTCTGGCCCGCGAGGGGTTCTATGACGGACATGTTTTCACTCTCGATCCTGGCAGACTAGTCCGGACCGGTGATCCTCCGGGCCCGCTGACCGGAGCGGGCTATGAGTTCGACAACGAACCGACAAACAGGTTCCTTAACGATCGCTCCGGCATCGTGTCGATGTGGAACGAAGGAGTGAGATCAAGTCCTCCCCCGGGATGGAAACCGTCGTTCCTCTCCCAGAGCGGCAGAGGTACCAACAGCAGTCAATGGTTCATCGCCCTCGAGGCTTTACGTGAGTTCGACTACTACGACGAAGACCGGAGGGAGAGGGAATGTACCCGGCAGGAGATCTCGTGCCGTACGCCCTTCGGGTTCGTCATCGAGGGTATGGACATCGTACGAAAGATAGTCGACGGTGATCGGATCAAGACCGTAACTATCGAAAAGCTGCCTGCCGGGACGAGCAAGACCTTCACACGGGAGAGTCAGCCGGTGTTAGTAGCCGGGAGTCCGTCAACGCCGCCACCCATTACTGTGGCGACCGCGCCTGCGGCCCAGGCGTCGCCGGTCGCGGCGAGCGTCGGCTCTGAAATCTGCGCCGACATCAGAGCGGGCAAGGGCCTTTCGGGCGGGGGTGAGGGGGGTAACACCACGGCCTTCGCCATCTGCCGAGCGGAGAGCCTGCGCCACATCGTGGACGTCTACATAGGCGCACTCAACGCGTACGAGGTGGACGGGCTTTTGCCCCTGCTCGAAGAAGGCTATCGTGCCGAGCAGGAGGCGTCGATACGGGAACAGATCGACGAGCTGAAGGCCGCCGGCACTCAGCTGACGTGGACCGAGGACCAGCTTCCGGGCCGGACAGGTCCGACCTCGATGGCCCTATTGATAACGGTAGAGGGCGGACCTTCGGGGGCCAAGCACTGGCAGATCGGGTTCATCGAGGTGGGCGAAAAGGACAGCGGCGACTGGGCCATAACCTTCGTCATCGTGAAGGAGTAGGGCCGTGCATCGCAGACTACCAGGACGATGCGGAGAGTCTGAGCTCAGCCCGTCGACACTGGTCTTACTCGTACTGCTGACCCTCGGAGCAGGTCTTTTGACGTCGGCGTGTGGCGGCGCAGAGGAATCTGAGATCGCCGAGACCGGGCCCTCCGCCAGTCCGACAACCCCACCAGCTGCCATCTCTGCGGCGCCTGCAGCGCCGGTCGGCGGGGGTGGAGCCGCTGCCGCGGCCCAGCCGTTGCCGGTCGCGGCGAGCGCGGGCCTTGAAGACTGCGCCGCCTGGATGGGGGGAAGCGGGGGTGAGGGTAACACCTCGGCCTTTGTCATCTGCCGAGCGGAGAACCTTCGTCAGGTCGTGGACCTCTATGTCGCGGCGCTCAACGCGTACGATGTGGACAGGCTTTTGCCCCTGCTCGAAGACAGCTATCGTGCCGAGCACGAGACGGCGATACGGGCACAGGTTCATGAGCTGAAGGCCGCCGGCACTCAGCTGACGTGGACCGAAGACCAGCTTCCGGGCAAGACAGGTCCGACCTCCATGGCCTTTTTGATAACGGTAGCGGGCGGACCTTCGGGGGCCAAGCAATGGCAGATTGGGTTCATCGAGGTGGGCGAAAAGGACAGCGGCGACTGGGCCATAAACTTCGTCGTCGTGAAGGAGTAGGCCCGTGCGTCGCGGACTACCAGGAGGATGCGGAGAGTTTGAGGAGGCATGAGGAGCAGTCTCCCCGGACTTGAAGTCCGGCCTTTGGGAGCGCGCACGGGGCACTTGGGTGCCCGGGAATCAGAGGGCTTCGCCCTAACGCTCGATCTTGAGGATGCTGAGGAAGGCCTCTTGAGGGATCTCGACGCTCCCTACCCGCTTCATACGCTTCTTGCCTTCGGCCTGCTTCTCCAGGAGCTTGCGCTTGCGCGTGACGTCCCCGCCGTAGCACTTTGCCAGGACGTTCTTTCTTAGCGCCTTGATCGTCTCACGGGCGATGACGTTCTTCCCGATGGAGGCCTGTATGGCCACTTCGAAGAGCTGGCGCGGGATCAGCGTCTTCAGCCTGGACGCCAGGTCCCTGCCGTGCCGGTAGGCGTTCTCCCGGTGGACGATGGACGACAGAGCGTCCACCGGCTCACCGTTGACCAGGATGTCCAGCTTGACAAGGTCGCCGGACCGGAAGTCTGAGACCGAGTAGTCCATCGAGGCGTAGCCCTGGGTACGGGCCTTGAGCTGGTCGTAGAAGTCCACCAGGACCTCCGACAGCGGTACCGCGTACTCCAGGACCACGCGCGGAGTGACGTTCAGCTCCCTGCCGTTGCCCTGTGAGTCGGGCTGGAGGTACTCCATCCGCCGGTACTCGCCGCGCCGGTTGGTCACCAGGTCCATGATCCCCCCGATGAAGCCGGAGGGGGTAATGATACTCAGGTCCAGCCAGGGCTCCCGGATGTCGGCCACGCGGTCGGCGGGTGGCATCCGGGAGGGATTGTCGACCTCCTGGACGGAGCCGTCCGTGAGGACGACCTGGTATGCCACGCTGGGCGAGGTGGCAAGCAGGTTCAGGTCGTACTCGCGCTCCAGCCGCTCCTGCACGACGTCCATGTGGAGGAGGCCAAGGAACCCGCACCGGAACCCCGAGCCGAGAGCCGCCGAGGTCTCCGCCTGGTAGGCCAGAGCGGCATCGTTGAGGCTCAGCTTTTCCAGTGCGTCCCGCAGCGCCAGGTAGTCCTCGCCATCGGCGGGATAGAGGCCGGCGAAGACCATGGGTTTCAGGGGACGGTGGGGAGCAAGAGGCGTATCGGCGCTTTCCTTTGCGAGGGTTATCGTGTCCCCCACCGGGGCGTCACCCACTCTCTTCAGACCGGTGGCGATATATCCAACCTCTCCGGCGCTCAGTCTCTTGGCCTGGGTCGGGTGTGGCCTGAACACTCCCACCTCTATGGTATCGCTCTCCACTCCCGTGGACATGACCTTGATGCGACTCGACGAGGGGACCGAGCCGTCGAAGACCCGCACATAGGCCACTACCCCTTTGTACGGGTCGTACTTGGAGTCGAACACCAGCGCTCTGAGCGGGGCGTTAGGCTCACCACGAGGCGAGGGCACGCGACTGACAACGGCCTCCAGGACATCTCCGATCCCGGTGCCTTCCT
>JADFHV010000085.1 GCA_022566975.1 Chloroflexota bacterium | reverse complement strand
ACCACGATGACCACCGGCGTTTGCGTCGGGGCCGGTGTTGCCGTGGCAGTCGGCGGCTCGGGAGTTTGAGTCGGTGCAGCAGCGGGTACCGGTGCTGCGGTTGACGCGGTCGTCGGTATCCGCACCAACATCTCGACTTTAGACGAGCCGACTTCCGACCGCGACGTTAGCACCTCGGCCAGAGCGGGCGCAGGCGTTAGACTCGCAGGGACCTGGGTCGCGGCTGGAGGAGGCGTGTTGGTCGGGGCCGCCACGGCGACCGGGGCCTCGCCGTCGTCTCCCCCACCGAGGACCCCAGCAGAGAATAGAGCGCCGACGGCCGCCGCCCCGACCAGCACCAGCACCACGGCAACACGCGCAACCGGAAAGCCGCGGCGCTCATCCACCCGCGGCAGCGCCAGCACCTGGCGGATGGCGACGGCGCCTTCCTTTTCGATGTAGAACTGCTCGCGGCCAGGCGTTCCCGAAAAGTCGCCCTGGGGACGGAGGGAGAGGGTGACGACGTAGTGGTCCTCGGTCTCGGACGCCTCGGCGACCTCGAAGGCCATGCGGACGTCGGCGAAAGCGCGTCCGTAGTCGCCGGGCTCGTCGCGCGCGGCGCGCATCGCCAGGACCTGGGCCTGGTCCAGGGAGATATAGCCCAGCGCCTCGCCGGCCGAGTCGAACTCGACCTTCTCCCCGTCCTTCTTACCTTCGTCCTCGACCATGGCCACCGCCTGACGGCGACCATTATAGAGGGCCGGGGAGCCGGGTCAACCGCCGCGATACGCGCTAACCCCGGACTTCAGTCCGGGGAGCTGCAGAAAGGCGGGCAAGTGCCGCCACGGCGAAGAATCGAAGGGCGGTGGATCCGGGGCCCGGCTAAGGGCCCGACGACCTCGACGGGGTGGTGATGCGCTTGAGCCAGCGGAATGCTATGGCGCTGGCCGTGATGATGATTGCGCCGGTGATGATCAGGGTGGTCGCCGAGGTGCGGGGGTCGACGGGAGGCGGTGCCGCAGTCTCGCCGGCGAGATGGGCGCTCCACAGCCGGTCAAGCTCGTTGAGCCCTACGCCATAGGCCTGGCGGAGCGCCGCGTCTATGCTCCGGCCGTCGTTGATGGCGCCCAGCAGAGCTCCCATAGTCGCGGACCCGTAGGTGTCCATCATGTAGCGGACGACGTTCTCGGACTTGGCGTAGAAGAGGCCTACGTCCCTGGGCCTCCCCGGCTGAGAGGCCATCCCGCGCAGCGGCAGCAGGTCTCCATCGCGGTCGGCACCGGCCAGGGCCGACTCGCGGAAGCTGCGGCCCGACTCGAAGTACATCGACAGCCCCTCGTTGAGCCAGGACGGGACCCGGGCCAGGGGCGAATCCACGGCCTCATCCAGCAGCAGGTGGGTCGTCTCGTGGATGATGCCGTCCGGGTCGAGCCCCTGAAGCACGAACACGCCCAGCTCGCCGAAGGCGAAGCCGCCATAGACGTGTCCGCTGGTCGCAGCCTGGCTTATGAACGGAAAGCTGCGCCTCGCCTCGCGGCTGCTGTTGACGATTACCGCCTTCATCATGCCGACGTCCGCCAGTCCGAAGAGCGACCTGACCTCTTCGAGTCGGGGCGCTACCCCGGCCAATACGCGCTCCACGTCGCGCTCGGACCTGTCGTGCCAGAGGATCACGAGACCGCCGTCTTGAAGCCGCTGCCAGTCGAAAGCCGGGTCTTTGTACTCGATGGTGAAACGCTCGCTCTCGAAGGTGTTGCCCGCCGCGTCTCGGACCACGTAGTAGTACTCGATGTCCACACCCGTGGGCAGGAAGTTGGCGCCGCCCGTCTTGATCCTGAACTCGGTGGTAACGCTCCTGCCGGGTGTAAATGCCGGGTACCCGTAGATGGTCGCCTTCTGGCGGCCCAGCTGGTAAAAGAAGGTGATCTGAGTGATCACCGCGTCGGCCTCGGCCTCAAACTTGATGACCAGCTCGTCGGGAAAGTCGATCTCGGCCGAGCTGGAGATGGCGCGGATAGGCTCCGAGACCTCGGGATTGGGGGCCGCGTGCGCAACCGCTATCCCGAAGGAGGCAACGACAAGGACGGCCAGGCTCAGGTATCTCATGGCGCTCAGATCCCCGCAATCTTTAGGGACGAGTGCGCCTTGTAAATCCGGTTGATGTTCAGAAGCAGGGCCGTGAAGTCCTCGACGTAGCGCGCGTTGTCCAGCCCGCCGCCGTCCACGGCGCGGAGGCTGTCGATCTCTTCGGCCAACGCCATGACCGTCTTCTTAGCGCCCACGTCGTCGGCGCAGACCACGACGTCGCCGTCGATGGCCCGGTCCGGCACCAGCAGGTCCCTGGCGCTTATGGTCTGGAAGGCGGCGACTACGGTGGACTCCGTCAGGACGGCCTGGGCCTGAAGGGCGACCGAGCCCTCTTCGACGGCTACCGCCCTTGCCCGGCCCTCGCGGAAGGCCAGCGGCGCAACCACGTCGACGACCAGCTTCCCGGCCAGCGGCTCCTTGAGGGCCGTCAGGGTCTCCCGATGGCCCGCGTAGGGCACCGTTACCAGCAAGATATCAGCCCGACGGGCCACGTCCACGTTGAGGCCGCTGTCCACGGAGCCCTTGAGGTCGTGGGCGGACACTTCGGCGGCCGCCTCATCGGCGCGGCCCGCGTCCCTGGAGCCGATGAGCACGTCCTCACCGGCCAGCGCGAAGCGCAGGGCCAACCCCCGGCCCTCAGGACCCGTGCCGCCTATGAACCCCAGCATCGGTTGGTCTTTCTACTTCCCATCCTGTCCCGCGTCATGATTCCGGGCGCCCGGCTGTCGTTCCGAGCCCCCTCTTGTCGGGGTAGGGGCAGGTTTCAAAACCTGCCCCTCTTCAAACCTGCCCTTCTTGAAAGGAAGGGGCGGAGCAGGCCTTGCTACGCCTCGGGCCGCACCTCCGCCTCGACGGTCAGGCCGTGGCCACCCTCGTAGAGCTCCCAGGGCCTGAACTGCTCCACGAACGCCTTGGCCTCCTCCATGCTACCGATACCCTTCTCAGCGCGGCCGGGCTCGTAGCCGAAGGTCTTCGCGAAGGCGTCGAAGCCCCGTTTCGTCTCCCGGACCCCGCCGCACTCGACCTCGTTCTCGACCTCGTTCTCGCCCTCGTCCGGGCTAAGGACGAGCCGCTGTCCACGCCTGCTGGTTCTCCAGTACACCTTCATACGTCTTGCTCCTCCTAGTCCGATGAAATCGACGGACACATGGGTGCGCCTTTGCCGCATAAGTCCCGGGCGGCCGTGGGTTGCATCAATTCTACTCTACCGGCAGGCCTGCGCCTTTTCAACTTCGGGCTCTCGTCCTCCCGTCGTTGCGCCGTTGCAGGGCTTTGAATACAATGGGGGACGCCACCAACCAGGGAGGAGGCAGCAGATGCCCGAGACCACCACCGACAGGTTGCGCAACGTCGTACTACTATCTCACAGCGGTGCGGGCAAGACGGTCCTCTCCGAGGCGATGGTCCACGCCTCCGGAGTGACCAACCGGATGGGGAGCATCGAGGAGGGCACCACGACCTCGGACTTCGAGCCGGAGGAGGTGCGCCGGCAGAGCAGCTCCCAGACCTCCCTCCTACCCTGCCCGTGGCGGGGACACAAGATCAACTTGCTCGACACCCCGGGCTATGCCGACTTCCGGGGCGAGGTTATCTCCGGCGTCCGGGTGGCCGACGCGGCCGTCGTCGTCGTGGCGGCCCCGGCCGGGGTGGAGGTCGGCACCCAGCAGATGTGGCAGATTGCCGACGGGCGCGGTCTGCCTCGTATGGTGTTCGTCAGCAAGATGGACAGAGAGAACGCGGACTTCCAGAGGGCCATGGACTCGCTGACCGAGAAGTTCGGGCGACGGTGCATCGCCGTCAACATCCCCATAGGGTCCGAGGCCAGCTTCTCCGGCATCGTCAACCTGCTGGACTCCGACGGCTCGGCGCCGGAGGGCATGGAAGAAGAGGTCAAGGCCGCGAGGGAGCTGCTGGCTGAGGCGGCCGCCGAGACGGACGACGACCTGACAACCAAGTTCCTGGAGGGCGAGCCGCTATCCCAGGAGGAGATCACCCGGGGGATCAAGAAGGGCGTCGCCGACGGTGCGATCATCCCGGTCCTGGCCGGCGCCTCCACGAAGGACGTGGGCGTCAGAGAGATAATGGATGCCATCGTAGACTACCTGCCGTCGCCCGCTGACGCGCCTCCGACGGTGGCGAAAGCGCCGTCATCGGACGAGGAGGTCTCCTTGCCGGCCGACGCGGGCGGTCCGCTGGCCGCGCTGGTCTTCAAGACCGCCGCGGACCCGTTCGTGGGCAAGCTGTCCTTCTTTCGGGTCTGCAGCGGCACATTCAAGAGCGACTCCCAGGTATGGAACGCCAACAAGGCCGAGGCCGAGCGGGTCGGCCAGCTCTTTGAGGTCAGCGGCAAGAACCAGGAGCAGGTGTCGGCCCTGTCCGCCGGAGATATCGGCGCCGTCGCCAAGCTGTCGTCTGTTCTAACGGGCGATACGCTGTGCGACCGGGAACAGCCGCTGATCATGCCCGGCATGGAGTTCCCTTACCCGGTCTATCGCATGGCCGTCTATCCGAAGTCCAAGGCCGACGTGGACAAGATGACCAGCTCATTGGCCCGGATCGCCGAGGAGGACCCGAGCATCTCGGTGGACAGGGACCCGGACACCCTGGAGGTCCTGCTGGGCGGCCTCGGCGACACCCACGTGGAGGTGGCGGCGGAGAGGATCAAGAGGAAATTCGGCGTGGACATTCTTCTGGAGCTCCCCAAGGTCCCGTACAAAGAGACCATCACGGCCCCGACCACGGTCGAGTATAAGCACAAGAAGCAGTCCGGAGGTCACGGTCAATACGGTCACGTCACCCTGCAGCTCGAACCGCTGCGGAGGGGCGCCGGCTTCGAGTTCGCACACAAGGTAGTGGGCGGCGCGGTGCCCAGGGAGTACATCCCCTCCGTACAGAAAGGCATCCAGAAGGCGCTACCGGAGGGGGTTGTGGCCGGGTTTCCCATCGTAGACCTCAAGGCGACCCTGGTGGACGGCAGCTTCCACTCGGTGGACTCCTCTGGCATAGCGTTCGAGATCGCCGGGACCCAGGCTCTGATCAAGGGCATCGAGCAGGCCCAGCCCTCGCTCTTGGAGCCCGTAATGAGGGCCCGGATCATCGTGCCCGACGAGTATGCCGGGGACGTGATGGGCGACCTGAACAGCAAACGGGGGCGGATACAGGGGATGACGCCGCTGGGGGATGGCACCTCGGCCGTTGAGGTTGAGGTCCCCCAGGCGGAGATGCTCCGATACGCGACGGAGCTCAGGTCACAGACCCAGGGGCTCGGATCGTTCACGATAGAGTTCGACCACTACGAGGACGTGCCACAGCATATGGTCGCGCGCGTGGTCGAGGGCATGAAGGAGCGGGAGGAGGCACGGGCGTAGCCAGCAGGCCAGGCCATGTGCTGTCATTCTGAGGCCCCACCTGTCGGGCCAAAGAATCTGGCGAGGTGGCCGAGCCGCACGCGTGGCCAGCGGTGTCATTCCGAGGAGCCCCAGGCCGGACCGATTGGGAGTCAGGGTCGGGGCGACGAGGAATCTGGGGAGGCGGCGCGAACTGCACGCATGGCCGAGGTCATCCCCCACCCCACACCCCTCGCGGAGTTTATCCTGAGGGAAGCCGAAGGGCTCGGGGTGGCATGGGGTCTGGGCGTCCCACGACTCGAATCGCCATGCACCAGGTCATGTCGAGGAGTCCTTCGGGGGATGCTGCCTAGCCGAATTCATCCCGAAGCTGCTGCGCGGCCAAAGCTTCGTTCCGCAATTTGAGGTAAGCCTCATCGATGGGTATGTCGGCCGCGCTCCCTGGGGCGAACCCGCAATCGGGATGGAGCGTAACACGCTCGGGAGCGAGGTACTCTAAGGCCGGTTTAACGCGCTGTGCGATCTCGTCCGGGGTGTCGATGTGCGGGCTACGGCAGTCCACACACCCCAGTCCGATGTCGAAACGCTCCGGCAGGTCCCTGAGCACCCTTTTATCCCCTGCGGCCGGCACGGCGAATTCCAGCATTAACATGTCGAATTCCAGCCTGCTCAGCGCTGGCAGGATGGGCTCGTAGCCTCCCTCTCCAGCCCAGCCCGCCCGCCCTTTGTTACGTCGACACAGATGGAGCGCCAGCCGGATGCCTTCGACGCCATCAGCGATCCGGTTCAGCATATCCACGCAGTATTCCATCTCGGAGTCAGGGTTTTCATACTGGGCGCGAAACTTGGGGTCCACGAACAAGCACAGCTGAGGGTCGTCGAATTGCGCGATGGCTACGTCTTCGTCTCTCAGAGCGATAAGCTCCTGGCGCAATATGGGCACCAGCGCTTCAGTGAAATCCCTCCTGGTCGGATAAGCCTTTCTAGAGACCTCGGGGTCCCACATGCGTTCCCCCAGCAGGTAGGGTGAAGGCAGCGCTACCTTCACGTCGCGGTCGGTATGGGCCTTAAGGAACCTGGCCTCTCTCGCCATCTGGCCGGGATTGCATACGGCCAGTTCCGAAGTGATCACATGCCAGGTCTGGCGCTGGCCCATTACCTCTCTGATCGACAGCTCAAAGCCGCTGCAGATCTCGGCGATGACTCCGATATAGGACCTTCGCCGCCACTCGCCGTCGGAGATTATGTCTATTCCGGCCAGCTCCTGCATCTGCGCCACGTAGGGCACGGCCGCGTCCATCATGCGCTGGAAATCAACACCGTCCTCCTGCGGAGCCGCCTGGGCCTCGATAAGGTCCTTGATATATTGAGGCCGCGGCATGGAGCCGACGACTGTAGTTGGAAACAGCTTCTTCGCTGACATAAACGGAACCCTTGAAGGTAAGGTTTGCTACCCCTCGAGGAACCTGGTCCAGTCCTCTGTGGCCAGGCGATAGTCTTCAATGGTATCGATCTCATGGTAGTCGCCGGGGACTGCCACGCAGTGGACCTCGGTCCCGGCCCGGATCATTCGGTCGAGCTGGTGGATCAGGTACGCCATTCGGAAGGGCTTGCCGTCATGAAACATTCCCTCACTCCCCATCGAGGCGAACAGGCCGTCATAGAACTCCAGAAATCTGGCCGCACCATCGGGGCTCATCTTCATTAGCCCGGTAAACTCACCGCTGGCCCTTTCCGACGGGATGTCCCTGGATATTCGCGTCACCAAGTCGCCACTGGCAATTATCTTCTCACCATCCCGCTCCGGGTGCTGGCTGCGGTGCTTGTACCTCTCGCGCCACCGCGTGTCCATCACAAGCACTATGTCATGAGATGACTCCTTGAGCATCCTCACCGCGTTGCCCCGGAACAGAGTGTCGGTGTAGGTGGAGTAGAAGCCGTCTAAGAAATGCTCGCGGGCACACAGCAGTGAGAAGAGGATGTTGTTGTCAGGCCAATTGGGATTCTCGACCATGTGCAACTCAGGGTACGACTCTTGTACCGTGGCCTTCAGGTATCCCCCGATGAACACAAATCGGTCCAGGCCGTTTTCGTGGAACGCATCCAGCGTCCACTCCAGGATGCTTTTTTCCGCGATTATGGTGAGGCACTTGGGCTGCGAGGCCGTCAGAGGCATGAGCCTGTTCCCGCGCCCTGCCCCTATCAGAATGACCTTCAAGACACACCCGTCCCGTTCACATGTTTAACTGGCACCATCAACCCCTGTCCAAGAGGACAACGCAATGGACAATGAGACCACTGCGCGAACATCAGAGTCAAGTGTCGAGTGGGGAACAACAGACCCCTCGCGGAGTCTATCCTGAGGGAAGCCGAAGGGCTCGGGGAGGCCTCTTTTCTCTCCCCCTTTGAGGGGGACATTAAGAGGGGGGTCCTAGGCGTCCAGGGGGTCTGACACCCCCATCCTAACCTTCCTCCAGAAGGGGAAGGGAGATGGGTCCCGTCGGAGTCCCCTCAGTCGCGCGCCGACCAGAGAGTGTGATAGTTTTCGCCGCGGACCACCGCCGCCATCTCCGCCTTCTCCAGAGCCCGAAGCTCCTCGAGCACCGCCTCGCAGGCGGCGACGGCCTCACTCTGGCCCGCTTTCTCGAAGCGATTGACTATACGCTCCCACACCCCCAGGCCCACCAGGCTATCGATGTACCTCGGCCAGGGGATCAGCGCCAGGTTATGCACTCTCGGGAACTCCGGACGGAGCCGGCGCAGGCTTCTAAGCCGCTCCTGCGGAGAGGCCACCATGGGCATGATACG
>JADFHV010000084.1:1515-8242 GCA_022566975.1 Chloroflexota bacterium | reverse complement strand
CGGCCCTATGCCTCCGATGGCGAAGTCGTGAATACGGTCATAGTGACCCAATTGGTGACCAAAACCAACGGCACAGGGAGATACAGACCAGTTCCGAACACCATTAGCCCGAGTGCTTACCAGTTAGGAATGACACTACCGAGGATATCCCGAGACGAGTCGGCACGTCCGTCACCGCCCTCTCAAGGCGGAGATCACGGGTTCGAATCCCGTATGCGCCACCACCTTCCCGTAGCTGAAACACCCCCCTGAACTATGGCCACCACTGCGTGGCCGGCCAACGTGGGACCTTGGCTTGTAAGGCTGGAATCCACTGGGGACGAAAGCATGAACCTTGAGGAGACCCTTGAACGAATAGGCGCCGGGTCCATCGCCACCATCGCCGGGGCGGGGCTCCGGGATGGAATCCCGGCCAAGGAGGCCGACGCCGGATGGCCGCTGGGCGTGGTCCGCCGGCCCGATGGCGACCTGATCGTGGCCGACTACCACGCCCACTGCCTGTGGCGCATAGACCGAGACGGCATTCTGCACAGGTTCGCCGGGGACGGCGTGCCCGGCAACTCCGGAGACGGCGGTCCGGCAATTAACGCTCGATTCAACTGCCCCCACGATCTCTTCCAGGACAGGGACGGCACCCTGTACCTCTCGGACCTTGGCAACCAGGTCATACGCAGGATCGACTACGAGACGGGCGTCATCACGCGGATCGCAGGGTCGGGTAAGGTCGGACGCGGCGGCGACGGCGGTCCGGCGCTGGAGGCGGAGATGGACACCCACTGCGGCGTAGCCCTGGACGCCGACGGCAACATATACCTCTCAAGCGAGTGGACGAACAACATCCGCCGGATCGACGCGAGGACTGGAATCATAGACGTGTTCGCCGGCCAAAGCGCTCGCCATTTTCCCTCGGAGCATGGTGACAGCCGTCCCTACGCCGGTCCCGGGCTGAGCCTCGGAGGGTACTCCGGCGATGGCGGCCCAAAAGAGGACGCCGGGTTCTACCATCCGGAGCACCTCGCCTTCGACTCCAGGGGAGACCTGTACGTGTGCGACAACTCCAACCACCGCATACGCAAGATCGACATGAAGACCGGGACGGTCTCCACCGTTCTCGGCAACGGCCAGCCGGCCTCCAACGGCGACGGCGGACCGGCCACGGAGGCGAGCACGCTGATGCCCGACGCGCTCTGTTTCGACGTCCACGACAACATGTACGTTGGCGAGAAGTACGGCTTCAGAGTCCGCAGAGTTGACGCCAAGACGGGTGTCGTCACGACGCTGGTGGGCACGGGCGTCCCGGGGATGGGCGAGGAGGGCGTCCCCGGCCCGGAGAGCACCTGCAACTCCGTCGAGGTAGGGCTCTGGGCCGACCGGGACGGCACCGTCTTCTTCAGCGATTGTGGGGGCCGCCTGCGCCGGTACGACGGCGAGACCGGTACGGTGACCACCGTCTTCGGCGGCACCACCATCCACGACGGGGGCCCGGCGACGGAGGCGTTCATGTGCGGGCCCGCCGGGGTCTCCGTCGGGCCGGACCGGCACATCTACTTCGCCGACAAGTGGAGCCAACGAGTGCGCGCCATCGACCCGGCGACGGGGACCATCCGCACCGTGGCTGGCAACGGCGCTCGGGCCTACGGAGGAGACGGCGGCCCCGCTACGGATGCGTACCTGGGCAACCCTTCGGACGTGTCCGTCGACTCCAGGGGTCGCGTCGTCATCGCCGACAACAGGCACGGGCACGTCCGGCGGGTAGACGAGGACGGCGTGATTCGTGGACTGGCGGGAGCAGCCTTCCAGTGGGACAAGGGCGACGGAGGCCCCGCCAACTGCGCCAACCTCGTCGATGTCCTGTCCGTCGCACACTCCGAAAACGGCGATGTCTACATAGGCGACGCCGTGGGCCGTATCCGCAGGGTCGACGCGGAGACAGGGATCATCCACACCGTCGCCGGCGTCGGCCTGCAAGGCCACATGGGCGACGGCGGGCCGGCGGTAAAGGCCCGAATCGGCTCGCCGTCCGCCATCTGCTTCGACTCCGCGGGAAACCTCTACTTCGCCGACAGCGCGTTCCACGTCGTGCAGAGAGTCGACGTGCATGGCGCCATTAGCACGGTGGTCGGCACCGGGGAGGCGGGATTCTCGGCCGACGGCACCCGAGCGCAGGAAGCCAGACTGGATAGCCCTCGCGGCATAGCCGTGACGGCCGACGGGGAACTCATCATCTCGGACACCGGGAACAACCGGGTGCGCCGGGTCGCCGCCGACGGCAGGTTGGAGACCGTAGCGGGCAGCGAGACGCCGGGCTTCGCGGGGGACGGCGGCCCGGCTTCCCGAGCTAGCCTCAACTCGCCTCACGGCCTGTGCCTTTACGGCGCGAACATCCTCCTGATCAGCGACCATTTCAACCACAGAATACGGGCTGTCAGGCTGTAGCGGCCGTGGACAGGCCGGAGGGCCAGCCCTCCGACCCGTTGGCGTCGTTGCGTGCGATACTCAACACCAGGAAGGCACGCAGATTACTGTAGCCGAAATGCCCTCATGACCTGCGGCCCTATCTCCGGCTCAAGTCCAGATCCAGAACACCTCTCTTCCACTTGAATCTCTTCCCCTCTGGAATCCTCGCTAGGTTTGTGGCTGCCGCGCGATTGACCGTCGAAGAGCGCGCTGGTACACTCGCTCCGTCATCGTCCGAGGCCGGTCTCATGCGCTGCCCTCCACATGTGCGGTCCTCCAGAGGCAGAGACGAGGCTGCCTGGTGACCCAAAAGTGACCGAAGCCAACGATACAGGACGACACAACCGGGGCTCGGACAACGTTGGGGAGAGTCACTGACTCGCCGCTGGTCAGTGTGAGGGTGGATGCTCAGAGGGTATCTTGCGTGTTTGACCGGCCCGGTAGAGGGTACTAAACTTTAGCCCATGGTGGATGGGCCTTCACTTCAGGAGCGAGGTTGAAATGAGAGATGTCGGTGGTGACGAAAAGACCGGCCAGTTACCTCTGGTTAAAAGGTCCAACTTCTTCTCCACCATACACATCGCGGATGGCGACCTGACTTTATGTAAACTTCCTCTAGGCCCCGACTCCTACACCGTCGAATCGGCCCGTGACGCCGACAAGTGCAGGCGATGTCTTAGCGAGGCTGAACGCGCTCAGGACCCCTGTTAAGACCCGTTTCAGATGTCGCCGCCGGTCACAACTGGAGCTGAAGTCGCGCGCGCATCGGCGTCACTCTGCCACTAGTTCGGGCTCCAGCTCGACGCCTAGCGCATTCAAGGCGCCGGACAGCATGGCGTAGTAGCCGATGAGCACGACCAGGTCTACTGTCTGCTGAGGACCCAGCAGGTGCAGGACCGCCTGGAAGGTGCGCTCCGTCATGGTGCCCTTGCCCGCCAGTTCCTTAGCGGCCTGTGCGAACACGCCTTCCTTCGCAGGCAGTCCCATCGGTGCTCTGCCGCTCTTGATCGACTCGATGACCTCGTTCCGGACACCGACTCGCCGGGCCATGGACTCGTGGTGGGCCCACTCGTATTGACTGTTCACCTCGTGGGCCACGGCCAGGATCGCAGTCTCGCGGATCACTGGATCGAGCGGCGACTTGAACCGGATATACTCGCCGAGAGCGGCGACCGCCTCCGCGGCGTCCGGGCTGTTCAGCAGCGCCTGAAAGGAGCGGGGCAGCTCGTTCCCAGACGCGACGGCGGCGCGGGGTTCGGCGATGCGGTCATATATGTGTTGCTTGTCCTGCGGCAGGTCGTTTCTGGAAACGTAGGGTAATCGTGCCATGTTGTATCCTCAGCGGACTGGTCGTTAGGATTCCCACGGTGGATATTTTACTCCCGGCTCCCTTCCGCCCAGTGCCAGGACCCGTCACGTGGGTGCATCGATTATAGCCAGAGCCCGACTCGCGAGGAAGCAGGGACAGTATTAGCCGCTACAAAGTGGCAAGGGAACGCCAGGGAGACCAGATATGTGCGGACGATACGGACTACCTGACGATCATCCAGTCATGTTCCAGGCGTTCGATATCAAGACGGACCCCCAGCGGTCCGTTGACTGGGACGCGCTAATGCCCCGCTACAACATCGCTCCCACCGACCAGGTGCCGGTGATTTTCCAGCGAGACGGTGAGCGAATTGTCACGCCGATGCGCTGGGGGCTAATCCCATTCCGCACGGCAGGCATGAGGGGACGGACCGCGCTCGACGAGAAGGGAAAGTCCATCAACACGCCGATCAACGCCCGGGCCGAGACCGTTCACTCAAACGGGATCTTCAAGCGGTCGTTCGAGCGGAGGCGGTGCGTCATCCCTGCCGGTGGGTTCTACGAATGGAAGCGGGTGGACGGGGCCAAGGTGCCGTACTGGATCTACCTGAGCGACGAGAGGTGGATGGGGTTCGCGGGGATCTACACCTGGTGGAAGTCACCAGAGGGCAGCTGGGTAGCTTCGTGCACCGTCATCACCACGTCGCCGAACAGCTTTATCGAGCCGATCCACGACCGGATGCCCGTGATCTTGACCGCAGGGGCCTACGACATGTGGCTGGACCCTGAGAATGAGGAGCTGGCGGAGTTGAAAGAGGTGCTGGTGCCGTACCCTTCGCACGAGATACAGGCCCACCAGGTGGCTACGTTGGTTAACAAGGTGGACAACGATGGGCCGGAGCTGATCGAGGCTGTGTAACCGTAGCTAGTCGAACTCAAAAACCGGCCTGTGTGTGGAAAGAGAGCTATACTCTGAAGGCGGAGATCACGGGTTCGAATCCCGTACGCGCCACCAGCTCCTCTTAGCTAAGCAGCCCCTGAGCCCTGCTAGACCCTCACCGATATGACCTCCGGTGACCCATACGGTGACCGAACGGGTAAGCCGGCGGCTTGTCATGCACGGGGCAGTACGTTGTCTAGAGCTTCTGCGGCTACCCGCTGCTGGCCCCTGAGAAGGTGGCCATATGCATCCATCGTAAAGGCTGCGGAAGCGTGGCCCGGGCGACGAGAGACCGTAAACACGTCAACTCCGTGACGTATCCACTGACTGGCCGCTGTATGCCTCAGAGTGTGCCAATCAACGGTATCTGGGTCACGAAGCACGGACCTATCTACCACCTAGCATCCGGGGCCGCAGACGTCCTGAAAAGGAGTCAGACCCGACATCGACGTCATACGGATTCTTATCGTGGACGACCATACCGTGGTGAGGGACGGGCTCTCGGCCGTTCCATCCGCTCCTTGATTCGCCGCAAGAGTCGGCCGAGATCCCAACGCATCCCCACTTTGCCAAGGGGCCAAACTATCGGCAATAGAGGTAGTACCACCAGCAAGGCTAACCAAAGGAGAACTTCATCGCGCTGGATCGAAACCCGAGTACTCCCGTTTACTGGTTCTAGTTCAAATGTAATCAAATCGTGTCCAAGGTGTGTGCCTAATCCGCTCGTGCTACTCGCCCTATTCTTCCTCCGCTCAAACGTTAGGCGTTCATTAGGGAGAATTTCCTTTACCTACAGCTTTTTCTCGTGAATGGTCGGTACTATTGCCCCCGCCTCAGTCTTCTCCTCCAACCCCAGGAAAGGGCGAATCCTCCCAGACCTCCTGCACCAAGAGCCCACCCCAAGAGGCCCGGGTGAAGTGGCCACAACGGCGAGCCTCGCATCGCCATCCCAGTCGGCGTGGCGCCTGAAGTCGGCAAGGTAGTCGAAAACCCTGTCGGTTGGGGCATTAATCACTATCCGTCTACGCGCCCTGAACATGACGGTTGTTTACCAGACTACGACCACTTCGGGCACATCTCCTCAGATTCTCCCTTGACTCGTTCTCGCAATCTTCCCCAGACTAGCGGGATGATGCCGGCCGCTCTCCATTTCCTAAGCCGATGTCGCATGCGGGCATCATAAAACTGCCCTCGCCCCAATGCAAACAGAACCAGAAAAGTAGGACTCCACCTAATGGCCCTTGGCCAGAACTGAACCGTCGGGGGAACTCGCACTCTCATGTAGACTAGCGGCCTGCAGTGGTCCATCACCGCACTCTCAAGGCGGAGATCACGGGTTCGAATCCCATATGCGCCACCACCTTTCCGTAGCTGAATCCCCTTGGTTGATGGTTAGCCTCCCCGGCTGGCATGGCCCATGCGGCCGCACGCACCTGTGGCGAGAACACCTGGTCCGTATTGGGTAGTATGATCCGTAGTATCATGCCCCGGAAGGCGTCGCCGGACTCGATTCACCGAAGGAACGATGACCATGCGATACCGAGCACTCTTGCTGCTGACGGTCGGAATTCTCTCGCTGACCGCCTGCGGGGGTTCGGACGAGTCGGCCCCATTCGGGTCGGCGGCGGCCCAGCCTACCGGCGAGCCGGCGCCCGAAGCGATCGCGGCGACCAAACTGGCAGGGGATTACTCCCAGGACGAGGCCGCGGCCGATGCCAGGTTCAAAGGAAAGATGATCGATGTGACGGGCATGGTCGTCGCTTTCGGGACCAATAAGAGCGACGTGTCCTATGTAAACCTGCAGGGCACCGGCTACGGGGATGATGCTGGGACCGCTGTGCAATGTGTGCTGACCGAGAGCGGCACCGAGGTGCTGTCCGAGCTCAGGGTAATGGAGGCCGTGACCATAAGAGGAACGGTTCAAGGGTTCGGCGAGAGCGTGAAGGACTCCGAGGGTCAGGTCGCTCTTTTCATATCGACGGGGCTGGACCTGACCATAAGCGACTGTTTTGTGGTCAGATA
>JADFHV010000084.1:0-1505 GCA_022566975.1 Chloroflexota bacterium | reverse complement strand
ATCGAGGCTGTGTAACCGTAGCTAGTCGAACTCAAAAACCGGCCTGTGTGTGGAAAGAGAGCTATACTCCCCACACCAGCCCCTCCTAGTTAAGCAGCTCTCGCTTGGCGGACCTATCCGCTTACCGAAAGCTTTGCCCCGTCTCAGACTTGGGATGAAACGCGGCTACTGAATCGACGCATGTGAGAGGAGAGACCCAATGCCCAAGTACGATCTTCTGCTAAAGGGCGGCCACGTAATCGACCCGGCCAACGGCATAGACGGGCCGAGAGACGTCGGGATTTCTGGAAAGGCCATCGGGGCGGTACAGGCTGACATTCCAGAAACAGAGGCCGCTCGCGTGGCTCGGGTCGACGGCTGGTACGTGATGCCGGGGCTCATCGACCTGCACGCGCACGCGAGCGGCTTCCCGGGGGTTCTGTTTCCGGACGAGATGTGCTTCCCCTACGGCGTGACGACGATGGTCGACTGCGGGGGGCCGGGCTGGCGGACCTTTGATGCATTCGAGCGCAACGTGGTTGGGAAGACTGACGTCCGGGTATTCGCCCTGCTGAATATCGCCGGTCTGGGCATGGCGGGGAGCGTTGAGCAGGATGTCTCCGACCTGGACGCCGAAGCGACGGCCGATCTGATCCAGCGGCGGGGTGACATCCTGGTAGGCGTCAAATCGGCGCACTTTCTGGGGCCCGGATGGGAATCGGTCGATCGTGGTGTGGAGGCCGCGCGACTCTCCGGGACCTTCTGTCTCATCGACCAGGATGCCAGGCCGACCCGGCCCTTCGACCAGATGCTCCTGGAGCATATGCGGCCGGGCGACGGGGTCACTCACTGCTACGCCCTGGGCAAGCCGATGATCGGGAACGACGGCAAAGTGAAGGCCGCATACCTGGAGGCCCGCGAGCGCGGCATCAAGTTCGACGTAGGCCACGGGACCGCCAGCTTCTCGTTCTCCATGGCGGTCCCGGCGCTGGAGCAGGGGTTCCCGCCGGATACCATCTCGACTGACATGCACCGGATGAGCCTCCACAGGGCCGGCGCGACGATGACCGAGGTGATGAGCAAGTTTCTGGCCATGGGGATGCCGATGGCCGAGGTTGTCGAAAGGTCGACAGTGAAACCGGCCGAGTGGATCAAGCACACCGAGCTTGGCACACTGACGCCCGGCGCTCCGGCAGACGTAACCGTGCTGGAGTTTCAGGACCGTCCGTGCGGCCTTAGCGACAGCGGCCCGACCGGCTATAGGACGATGCAGGCGGAGGGTCGGCTGATCAACCAGATAACTATCCTGGAGGGCGCAGTCCGGTTCGACTACGACGGGCATACGAAGGACGACTGGAGCGAGACCCCCAGGACCGATCTGTCGTTACCCTGGATAGGCCCGCGGGCAACGCCACCGGCGACACCGCAGCCTGCGTCGCCCCCTGCCGCCAACGCCTGATTTCGATGCCGGGGTCTAGCAGGCTGCGGGGCCACCTGTTCGACCATGCCCCTTCCCCCTTCCTGAC
>JADFHV010000083.1 GCA_022566975.1 Chloroflexota bacterium | reverse complement strand
AAGACCGAGGCGTAAGCGAGAAACGCCATCCTCACACCGCCTGCTTCGACAATCGCCGGCCGGCGCGCCTCGGCGAGGTTCCGGCCCACTCCACAGGTCGCCACCCCTTGCGCGTTTAGTCGACGTGCCGTGTCCAGCATCGCCGCATGGCCCGCGTCGACGATGTGGTTGTTGGCCATCGACATGACATCGAACCCTACCGGGCCAAAGACGTCCACGTTGTGCCCGGCGGGGATCACCGGCACCCCTGCGCTCGGCGCAATGTGGGGGTCGTCGGTATAGGGCCCTTCGAGGTTGCCGAAAAGGATGTCGGTCGCATCAAGCGCCGTCCGGACCCGCTTGAACACGCTGGGCGGGTCGTCACGGTCGACGAGGACGTCGCCGGCGAACCCGATCACGGTCGTCTTGGAGCCACTGCTCTTACCGCGATTCGTCATAGGTATTGCCTTCCGTCCGCGTCGGTCCGAGGGCGTGGGTGTCAGGAGGGAGGGTAGAGAAATCTCAGGGAGCGGGTCATTGCCAGACCCAGTACCGAGGTGTGGGTCTCGTCGTCAAACCGGTCCGCCTTGACCGTCAGGCTGTCCTGCGGGTACTGGTCGAAGGTCTTCACCATTCGGTGGTAGCTCTTCGAGAGGAGCTTGTAGGGCTCGAAATCGGCCGTCTCCTCGAGAGCGCCCAGCGACAGGTAAACGCGCGTCTCGCGTTCGATACCGCGCTCCAGCACCTTCGGCAACTCGTCTAGGTACTGCTCGCCGATGTCGAAGACGCCTGGGCTCCCCATCCAGAAGCGATCAAAGAGCTTAGCCCGCTTGAGGAAAGCGTAAAAGGTGAACAGCCCACCAAAAGAGGCCCCCAGAATCCCGGCGGTGTCGCCGGAGGTGCGATACCTCTGGCGAATCACCGGATTCAGCTCTTCCTGGATGAAGCGAAGGTAGTTGTCCGCTCCTCCGGACTGGGCGGCGACTCCGTACTGCTCGATATATGTCTTCTCAAAATATGGCGGCACCGACCCCACGGGGGTCAGATCTCGGACCCGAAGCAAGCTCCCCATCAGCGGGTCCGGGTATCCTATGCCTACGAGCAGCACCTCGGGATAGCCCGGCCGAATGAGGTCTCTGGTCATGAGCCAGGCGGCCTCCGACGCGGTGCCGAACATCGTGTGCGCGTCCAGCGAATACACCAGCGGGTAGCGCTGGTCGCCGCCGGAATAGCTCACCGGCAGCGCCACCTGAACGAGAAAACGGTCGCCCACTGACGACGAGTACATCTCAAAGGACTCGGTAATTAGCACTGTCTGATCGCCCCCTTAGAGATGGTGGTCGTACGGGCCCTGAACGATAGATCCAAGCAGAGAGGCCCGTGCGGGCTCCATTATGCGCCCCTTGCGCCCGGCACGCCAGTCTCGGTCTGAGACGAAGTGGGGGCCCGGTCCCAGGCCCGCGGGAGCAGAAGGCCCGCGATGATCAGGGTTGAAGGAGCAAGGCTCGTAACCAGAAGGCCCACCCGTAGGCTTCCGGAGACCTCCTGGACCGCCCCCGCGAGTATCGGCCCGACGAAGGCGCCCATCCAGACGACCGTGTACACGGAAGCCGTCACCACCGCCACTTCACGAGGCCTGATCTTCGGTAGCTCGAAGGGGATCGTCATGATTATGGGGAAGAAGCTCCACCCTAGGCTCTGTACCATGAAGACTATGAACAGCACCGGGTACGAGCTTATCCAGAGCAGGGCGGGAGAGGTGGCGGCGATTATCACCCCCGAAAGGAGCAACACCTGCCTCTTCCGTCCGATTCGAGACACCAGAATGCCGACCGCAAGCCCCCCAACCGACGAGAAGGCTCCACCCACGGCCATGACCGTCGCAGAAGCGGTAAGGGACATGCCGTACTCGTCCAGTCTGAAGCTGGGCCAGAAGGTCGAGAATGCAGACCAGTTGACACCTACACCGAACATTCCGAGGGCCAGGAACCAGACCTCTTTGTATCGGAAGATGACGCGTAACGAACTGGCCCCCTGGCCGCGGAGCTGCGCTTCGTACTCTGGGGTGATCCGCTCCCTGCCGAAGAGATGCCAAGCCACCGCCATGACAAGCGATATCGCTCCAAAGACATGGAGAGTGTTTCTCCAGCTGTTGTCCAGGAGTTCGAGTAGCAGAGGAGTAGCAATGAAGCCCAGGGCAACTATGCCCCATAAGAAGTTGGCCAGCGAGTTCGCAATCACGATCTCGTTGGGCGGCATCCACTGTCTGATGAGAAGGACACGGGCGGGCTCACGGGCCGACGAGGCCGCCCCATACAGAAGGCGGCCCAGTAGGAGCAGCAGGAAGAACGGCGCCCAGCCCTGAAAGAAGATGAGCGCGGCCGCGGCGAAGAAGCTTATGGAGCTGATCAGTTTCGGCCTGAACCTGGTCAAGAGCAACCCGAACGGTATCGCCAGCAGCACGTTGGCGACCTGGGGTGCGGAGCCCAGAAGCCCCTCCTCTATGGGGCTAAGACCCAGCTCCTCCCTCATGCTAGGCAGCAGGAAGCCGAGGCTGCCGAGGATGACGAAGCTCCAGGTGTGGCCGGTCATCCAGAGCGTGGTAACAACCCACCGATAGCGCGGCGGCCCGGTCGTTATTTCCCCTGCGGTCTCTACGCTCATGGCTGGTTGAAGATTCTACATCACTAGCCTCAACCTGACAGCAAGACGGGCCGCGGCCGGACGGCTCCCTTGACGACATCCCTACCAGCCTTATAATTGCGCCACGTAGCTCATGGCGGCACCGTGGACACGTCCGGATTCCGGCGCGCTGGCCCGTAAGCCCCATCGGCAGGAGTGGTCGTGAAGTTCATAAACACCCGCGAGGGCTTCCCATTCAGCGACGCCGTCGTGCACAGCGGAAAGGTGCTTGAGACCGTACTGACGGGTATACCGCCGGACGGGGACGGGCCCGTCGCCGGAGGCGCAGGCGCGGAGATGCGGGAGATCTTCCGGCAACTCGACGAGATACTCGAGGGCGAAGGGCTGACGAAACGCAACCTCTGCTCCGCGAGGATATACCTGCAACACGTAAACCGAGACGTGGGCGAGATCAACAAGGAGTGGGCCGACTACCTCGGCGACCATCCCATCAACCGCCGGTGCTACGGCGTGGACCTGCAGCTGGGCATGCTGGTGGAGGCGGGCTTTGTTGCGGAGGTCCCGGAGTAGCGCCCGATTTCTCGGCGAGGTCGACGATGACTTCTGACGCCGGTCCGCTGTCACTGGACTCGCTTTCGGTCTTCGACAAGACGCAGAGAGTGGAGCGCCGCGTACCCCTGGTGGTAGTGGGAGGGGGAGCGGCCGGAGTGGCGGCGGCCCGCGCCGCGGCACGGGCGGGTGTCGAGGTGCTGCTGATAGACGAGAACCCGATAGACATGCACATGATGGCGATGGACGTGCCCCTGCACTTTGGGCAGAGGGCCCTGCCGTCCGTACTAGACCGGGCCAACATGCTTCAGAGGATTGTGGCCTCCAACGAGGGCCTGCGTGAGGCGGAGGATCGTGGAGTCGAGCTCATGTTGGGAAGCTACGTCTGGGGAGCGTTCCAGAACTCGGAGAACGCGAGAGCGCTGGACGGGCCGATGCTCGGGGTGGCGGACGATAACCGCACATGGTTCATAGGATACGACCGCCTGATAGTGGCCGCCGGAGCCCGGGACCTCGTGTTGACGTTCGATGGGTCCGACAAGGTCGGTGTCTTGGGCGCTAACGGCGCATGGTCTCTCATGGACCGCTATCAGGCGCTCACGGCGCGGAGGATGGTCGTCCTGGGGTCCGGGAACGTTGGCCTGAAGACGGCACAGACCGCGCTGGGCCGGGGCATAAACGTAGTCGCGGTAGTTGAGGTTGGGCCGCGTGTACTGGGGAGTCCTGAGCTTCGCGGTCGCCTGGAACAGCAGGGCGTAAGATTCTACACGGCGCACACCGTGCGGCGTGCGGTCGGTGAAGGGAACGAGATCGAGGGGCTGGAGATCGTCGAGGTCGGGGAGGACCTGACTCCAGTGCCTGGAGGTGAAAGGCTTCTCGAGTGTGACACCGTGGTACTCGGAATAGGCCTGGTACCGAACGTGGAGCTACTGGACCTGCTGGGCGTCCAGCTGCCGTTTCGGTCCGAAAAAGGGGGATTCGCGCCGGCGCCTGACGAGTGGATGAGGACGAACTCACCGAGCGTATATGTGGCCGGAGACGCGGCGGGTTTCCACGAGGGTATGGTGCTGGACGATGAAATCGCCAAAGCGCAGGGGACCGTCGCAGGGCTCGCGGCGGCGGAGTCGTTGGGAGCGGTGGACTCGGGGTCGGTCCACTGGGCCCGTTCGGAGTTGGCCCGTCTGGACGAGGAGAAAGGAAGAGAGGTCCACAGTCACCACCGGAGGTGGCTGAGATCGCTGATCAACGCGGGGGGATGGGGGGTAAACGCGTGCCTCTGTGAGGAGGTGACGCGGGGCGAGATAGTCAACGTACAGCCGCCCAGGTACGTGGGGTGGGAGTCGGAGCAGATGAAGGCGCGGGACCTGCAGACACTGGCAAAAGACGGCCCCGTCGACCAGGACCAGATCAAGAGATTGACCCGAGCGGGAATGGGATACTGCCAGGGCAGACGGTGCCGGGAGCAGGTGGCCTTGCTGCTCGCCGAGAAAGCCGGGACCGACGTCTCCGATATACCCATGCCCACCTACCGCCCGCCGGTAAGGCCGCTGCCGTTGCGCGTCATGTACGCCGACGACGAGCCACAGGAGACGAGAGACCACTGGACGACCTGGTTCGGCTACGATTGGCATCCGACACGGGAGGGAGATTCCAGCGCCGGCGAGCGAGGACTCGAGTGGGGCAAGACCATTCGCTAGGCGAGGACATCGCTGCCCCTGGAGCGCGTAAGTAGGAGCGGGAAATGGCCCGGGTAGACGGAGCAACAGCGGTCGTCATCGGCGGCGGCGTCACGGGGCTGAGCTCGGCCTGGTGGCTGGCCAAAAGCGGTGTCGACGCCATAGTCGTCGAAAGGGGCGTCGTGGGGGCCGAGGCGTCCGGCAGGAACGGCGGTCAGACGCTCCATCTACAGCCCGCTCGGCATGGAAGAGCAGCGCCTGTGGCCGATTCTGGACGAGATGCTCGGCTACCCGACCGAATGGCAGCCCGGCCGAATCGATGCCGCCTTGGACGAGGAGACCTTCGAGGCCCAGAAGGCTGCCACCGCGCCGGAGGTCGAGAAGGGTTTCGAGGTCGAGTACCTCGACGGCGATCAGGTGCGCGAGCTGGTCCCACTGGCCTCCAGAAGGATAGTGGGTGGCGTATATCGCCACTACGGTGGACACGCCAATCCCCAGCTAACGGTGCAGGCATACGCCTGGTCGCTCCAGGACCTTGGAGGCCGCATATACCAGCACCACACCGTGACAGGCATCCGGATGGACGGCGACAGTGTCGTCGGAGTGGACACCGACAAGGGGGCGTTCGGCGCCGATTTCGTGATCGACGCCGCCGGGCCGTCTACGGGCATGATCGCCGAGATGGCGGGCGTCTCTCTTCCCCTGGCGCATGCCAGACTGGAGCAGATCGTGACAGAGCCCGTGCCCCCGATGTTCCCCGGCAACTTCATCGGCAACGGTCTGTACGGCCGGCAGACCAGGCGGGGCAACCTGGCCTATGGCGGTGGGCCGCACGAGTGGATCGACGTCACCGGCATGGCCGAGCCGGAGAAGCCATCGACGCCGCTCATCCGCAACCTGGCACGCAGGCTTCTCCACCTCTACGAGGAGGCCGGCGACCTTCGGATAATCCGAAGCTGGGGTGGTATCGTCGAGCAGACCCCCGACTCCGGACCGGTCATCGAGCTTCTGGACCGGCCCAGGAACTTCATAGTCGCCACCATGTCCGGCATGGGCTTCGGCCTCTCGCCGGCAGTCGGGGAGGCGATCAGTGACCTCGTGACCAGGGGCGAGGTCTCCTTCACGGACATCAGCGGGCTCAACATCGGTCGCTTCAAGGACGTCCCGGCAGACTGGCGGGAGAAAAGGGGCTGGGTCCCCTCACCCAGGAGAGACTAGGACTAATCACCCCCCGTCCCTCCGGCCGTCACAGTTGCCCGGGGGTCCCGTAAGGGGGGCTTGGCCCCTTTCGCGGGGGCTCTTGGGGGTGTCCCCCAAGCATACCCACGGGTGGGCGGGTGTGAAAAGAACGCGTCGACTACGCAAGTCGGCGGAGCTAACGGACAAGGCCAAAGGAGGTCGAGCGATGACGATGGACGATGCCGTACACCATGCGAAGACCTTGCAGCAGCAGATACCGCTCATAGACGGCCACAACGACATTGCATTCCAGTTCATGCTGCAGGCCAGCCGGAACCTGTCCAGAATGGACATAAGCCAACACCAGCCCGGGCTTCACACGGACATACCCCGGCTGAGGGAAGGTGGAGTCGGCGGACAGTTCTGGTCGGCCTACGTCCCCCCGTCAGGCCAGGGGGAGAGAGACGTCCAGGGCACCATATGGCAGATAGACCTGATCCACAACATGGTCAGCCGCTATCCGGATGCCTTCAAGATGGCGCTGACGGCCGACGACGTCGAAGACGCCCATGAGGGGGGAAGGATCGGCTCCCTGATAGGGGTGGAAGGGGGGCACATGATCAACAGCTCCCTGGCCACCCTGCGCATATTCTACGAGCTTGGCGCCCGCTACATGACCCTGGCCCACTTCAAGAACACACCCTGGGCCGACTCGGCCACGGACACGCCTCGGGCCAACGGCCTGACAAATTTTGGCCGAGAGGTGGTGCGTGAGATGAACCGTCTGGGTATGCTGGTGGACCTCTCCCACGTATCGCCCCCAACCATGAACGACGCCCTGGACGTCGCCGAGGCACCGGTGATCTTCAGCCACTCGTCGGCCCGTGCGCTCACCAATGTCCCGCGCAACGTCCCGGACGATGTCCTCAAGCGGCTCTCCGGCAACGGAGGTGTCGTCATGGTGGCGTTTGTGCCCTCCTTTATCACGAAGGAAGACATGTCGGACTGGGCTGCGCCTCCGATGCCGGGCGGCCGCGAGGGCGAGCAGGCCCTGGCGGAGTCAATGCGGCGCTGGATACAAGAGAACCCGTCACCCCAGGCCACTGTGGCCGACGCTGGCGACCATATCGACCATATCCGGGACGTGGCCGGTATAGACCACGTCGGACTCGGTTCCGACTTCGACGGCATGCTCAGCCTCGAAGCGGTGCCCGAGGGACTCGAGGACGTCTCCAAGTACCCGATGCTGACCGGGGAGCTCGTGCGCCGGGGCTACAGCGACGAGGACGTCCTCAAGGTCATGGGGGGAAACGTCCTCCGGGTGATGCGCGGGGCTGAGGCCGCCGCCGGCGACCTGCGGCAGCAGCGGCGGCCCTCCGAGGCGATGATCGAGGAGCTGGACGGAGGACAGGCCGACGACTAACTCCGGGTCCGAAAGAGTCTCCGGGAGAGACCGCCCGATTCTGGTGAAAGGATACGCATATTGATTGAGGCAACCGACGTATTCGAGGTCTTTGAGAAACACCGCGGCGACGCGATCGTGCTTGCCGGCGGCCTGAGCGGCTACAAGCATTGGCACGAGTACAGCACCAACCAAAAGAGGGATGTCGGTAACTTCGTCGGGACCATGGGGGCGATCGCACCTGCCGCCCTCGGCGTGGCTCTGGCCCAACCTGACGAGAAGGTCGTCCTGTTCGACTCAGAGGGCTCCTTGCTCATGAACCTGGGTCTGTTGGCGACAACGGCCGACCAGGCGCCGAGGAACTTCTACCACTTCCTGCTGGACAACGAGAGCTACGCCACCACCGGGGGCCAGCCCGTCCCTAGCGCAAAGACCATCGACTACGCGGGCCTTGCCAAAGACGCGGGGTACGTCGCCGCCTACTCGTTCGACGATCTGGAGGACTTCGCGAGCAGCCTTAAGGAAATTCTCGATCAGGAGGGCCCCGTCTTCGTGGCCCTGAAGATCGTTCCCGAGATCGAGAACGTCCCTATCGGCCTCCGAGAGTCCGCCCCGACGCGCTCGACGGCCGAGGTCATTCGAGACCTGCGAGAGGAGTTGGGGATAGGCGAGAGCTAGAGACCGACGCGCAGACGATGAGCGCTGTCCTCCAGGCGACATCCTCGGCCCTCCGAGGCCCGTGTCGAGGAGCTGGACGGACCAGGAGTGGCCTCGTGAGGTGCTGAGTCCGGGCCACCTAATCAAGACCCCCTCTCTAACTCTCCCCCGGCTCCGCGGGGGAGAGGAACAAACCTCTTCCCCCTGAGGGGTGTATAGACCGGGGACATAGGTTACACATGTTCGGAGACATGGGTTACACCTTGAGGCATGAAAACTCAACA
>JADFHV010000082.1:7958-8434 GCA_022566975.1 Chloroflexota bacterium | reverse complement strand
CGGAGGTGCGCCGGCCACCGCCTCCGCTCCGTCAGCCAGGGGTACGAGGGCCAGCGCCACCTCCCGCATCGTGTCGAGGCCCAGGAGCGAGTTTACGGAGGCATCGACGAACCCCGTGACGACCCTGGCGGGCATGCCGAGCGCTACGGCCATGGCGAGAGTGTTCGATATGATGGTGCCCGAGTCCCAGAAGGCGTGGCGGTACTCCCGCGCCTGGTACTTGCAGGCGTTGCGCCAGAAGACGTCGGTGTAGAGGAGTATGGCGGGGGCGCCGGCGACACTCGGCTCGTCCCCGCTTGCTTCGATCAGTGAGCGGCGGTAGTCGCCCCGCCGCAGCATCTTCAGTGCTGCCGCCTGTGGGTCGAAGTGGTAGACCCCCGCATCGAGGTCGGACAGGTCACCGCTCACTACGTAGAGCTCGATGTGATACAGGGCACCCGTGCACGCGGCCGCCCTGAACTCCATCTCTCCCCAGG
>JADFHV010000082.1:6781-7948 GCA_022566975.1 Chloroflexota bacterium | reverse complement strand
CGATCCTCTTGGTTATGCCGGCTGAGAAGTGCAGAGTCCTGGCGAGGGCGCCCAGATCGAGGGCGACGTCTTTTCCGGGTGGCGGGACGTCGGTCGATATGGCTTCGAGGGCGGGCACCCCGAGGTCCGCCAGGTCCCGGGGCAATGTGACAGGCTCGAGCTCCGTGTAGCTCTTGAACAGCACGGGCCGTCGCATGGGATCGAACCGGTGGAGAGGGTCCATAAGGTGCCCGTCCGGGTGCTTCGTCCCGTTGTGGTAGCTCCGCGCGGCGTCGGTGTGGCTGTTCGACATCATTGTCCGTCCTCGTGGTCCGCCATTCATGCCCCCCCGGCTGAGGTCTGAGTACCGTATCCCAGGCATCTGTCGTTGAGTATAATGCGCCCATGCTCGTCAGGGATACAGGGGAGTTCCAGCTCATCGAGATGCTGGCCAACACCATAGCTGAGCGTAACCGAGCCCAGGTCGATAGCCTCACTCAAAGAGGTTTTCGCCTTCGCCTCTCCATCGGAGACGACGCGGCCGCCTGGGAGGCGCCATCGGGAACGACGGTCCTCACTACCGATACCCTGGTTGAGGGCGTCCACTTCGACCTTCGGCACATCGGCTGGCGGGACCTGGGCTGGAAGACGCTGGCGGTGAGCCTCAGCGATGTCGCCGCCATGGGATGTCTCCCGACGTTTTCGACGGTGACTCTGGGTCTCCGGGGAGACCTGCCCGTGGACGGACTGGTTGAGATGTACCGGGGGATGCAGGATGCATGTCGACGATATGGAGGCGTCATCGTGGGCGGGGACGTGGTGCGCTCACCGGTCTTCTTCGCCACCGTGGCGATCGAGGGAATGGCGGAGGTCGGAGTGGATGGGCTCCCGCCGAAGCTGCTGACTCGGGACGCCGCCTCACCCGGCGACCGGATCGCCGTCACAGGGCATCTCGGTTGCTCCGCCGGAGGTCTCCGGATGATGACGCAACGGCTGCGGTTCGACGAGGCGACGAGCCGACATCTGACAGACGCTCACAACCGTCCCGAGCCCCGCGTCGCGGAGGGTGCGGCGCTGGCCCGCGCTGGGGCGAACGCCGCTATCGACGTGAGCGACGGCGTGCTGGACGACCTACGGAAGCTATGCAAGGCCAGCGGTGTGGACGCGGTGGTACAATCGCACCTGGTC
>JADFHV010000082.1:0-6771 GCA_022566975.1 Chloroflexota bacterium | reverse complement strand
CAAGAATGCCTATCCAGACGACTGGCTGGAGCTGGCCCTGGGGGGCGGCGAGGACTACGAGCTGCTGTTTACAGCGTCGGCTGGAGTGATGGACCGGGCGATGGCCGCCCTGGACGTTTCCGGCACGATCATAGGTCAGGTGGTCGAAGGGACGGGCGAGGTCAGCGTGGTCGACCACGAAGGCGCTCCGGTCGAGCTAGCTCGGGGCGGATGGGACCACTTCCCACGCTGAGGTAAAGGACAACGACGATGACCACTTCAGCTCCACTCAGGCCCTCGTTGGCCCCTTACGACAGGTACCCCCTACAGAAGGTGCTGCGTAGGACGGCGTCGAGGCTCCCGAACAAGATTGCCGTCATCGACGGCGAGCGGCGGTATACCTTCAAGCAACTGGACGAGTACAGCGACCGGTTCGCAGCGGGCCTGGCCGGTCTGGGCATTGCCAAGGGGGACCGCGTCGGGATCCTCGCGCCCAATTGCGCTGAGTTCGTCATCGCCTTCTATGGCATCGTCAAGGTGGGCGCCGTCGCGACCACCTTGAACTCGGGGTACCGGGAGCGGGAGATAGCCCACCAGCTCAACGACAGCGGTGCCACGGTCCTGATCGCTCACGCGACGCTGTTGCCCACGGTGGAGCTGGCAAGGGATGCCATCCCAGAGCTCAGCCGGGTCATACCCATCAATGAGACGTCCGACGACCCGGACTCGTTCTGGGGCGTCATAGAGCGCGCGGGCGCCGCCCCTCCGGCGGTCGCCATCGATCCCGAGGACCTGGCGGTGCTGCCCTACTCCAGCGGCACCACGGGGCTCTCGAAAGGCGTCATGCTGACCCACTTCAACGTCACGGCGAACATACGGCAGTTTATCGGGCGTCCGGATGAGAGCTCCGTGGGTCGAGAAGACGACGTGATACTTGTCCACCTCCCGCTTTTCCATATATACGGGATGAATGTGCTCATGAACCCGGCCATCGCCCTGGGAGCGACTCAGGTGATGATGGGACGCTTTGATATGGAGCTATTCCTTGACCTTCTGACCAGACACCGCGTGACCCAGGTTTACTCCGCCCCCCCTGTCGGGCTTGGGCTTACTCAGTATCCCCGTGTCGGAGAGTACGATCTCACGGCGGTACGCTTCGGCTTCTTCGGTGCGGCCCCCATGTCCGCCGAGCTGCAGGAGCGTATCCAGGAGTCGGTCGGCTTCCCCATAATCCAGGGATACGGCCTTACCGAGGGCTCGCCGCTCACGAATCTCGACTACGTGGAGCCGGAGCGAGGCAGGCCGGGATCTGTCGGCCCGGGTGCGGCGGATACGGAAGAGAAGGTCGTCGACCTCGAGACGGGCACAAGGGAGGTGGCAGCCGGCGAGATGGGCGAGCTGCTGATTCGCGGACCCCAGGTGATGAAGGGGTATCACAACAACGCGCAGGCGACGGCGGAGACCATTACCGATGACGGCTGGCTACACACGGGTGACATCGTCCGCATGGACCCCGACGGTTATGTATGGGTGCTGGACCGGAAGAAGGAGCTGATCAAGTACAAGGGCTTCCAGGTGCCGCCCGCGGAGCTGGAGGGGCTGATGCTGGAGCACCCCGCGGTTGCCGACGCGGCGGTCATAGGCAAGCCGGACGTTGAGGCGGGCGAGGTGCCCAAGGCCTTTGTCGTCCGGAAACAGGGGGCCGAGGTCTCGGGCGACGACCTGATGCGATTTATCGCCGAGAGGGTGGCGACCTTCAAGCAGATACGCGACGTCGAGTTCGTCGACGCGATCCCCAAGAACCCGTCGGGGAAGATCCTCCGGCGCGTGCTGATAGAGCAGGAGCGGGAGAAGGCCTCAAGCCCATAGTCGCAGCCGATGACATCGTCGAGATGCAGCGGGTCGGCCTGAAGGCCGAGCCCACCGCTAACAACGTGGTCTGGCCCTTTAGGGCCAACCGGGCTCTCACCCATGAGGAGAGCCGGCAAAGAGGTGACACCGTGAGCAGGTACTACGACGAAGCGGTGATGCCCGATGAGCTCCGGAGGACCTACGACGTCTACGACCGCATCAGGGAGCTGGGCATAGACCTGGGGAGCTTCGATGAGGACGTCGTCTCCCTGGCCGAGCCGCACCCGGTGAAGGCGTTCGTGCCCTATGCGGGGGCGGTCATCCACGACAGCGGCCTGGTCTACCTGTCGGGCCAGGGGGGCGGACCTTACCCAATGAATGACGAGGACGAAGACGTAATCGAGGCCGGGCGCCTGGGCGCTCAGAAGGCGGCCGACGATCTCATCCGTCGCCTGCACTGGACGCTGAGCTGCGGCGGAGAGGGCGACCTGAACGACGTGCTGCACACGGTGAACACCCTGGCGCTCGTCGTCTCGCCCGGAGGGGGCGCCTTCAAGAAGTCGCCCCAGGTCGTCAACGGCTTCTCCTACAGGTGGCAGTCGGTCTTCGGCGGGACCTTCAGCGACTATGCCGTGAACGGTGTCGACCCCGGGGGGTTCTCGGGCCTCCACGCTAGGATGGCGATGGGTGGCGCGGACAGCGGCGGCTCCATCGGCGCCGACATGGTGGTCGCGATACCGCAGCCGCTGGCCAGGGACATCATCGCTAGCCGCGGCTGGTACTTCCCCCTGCCGCCCGGGATTCTGGAAGATGTCAGGGCCAGACGTAAGGCGGCACAGCGGGCGTAGCCCAACGGAGAGGACAGAGCGGTGTCAACGCATCGTAGCTGGAGGACGGCGGCACTGGTCATGGCAGGGGCCCTGGCGGCCATTCTCGTGGCGTGCGGAGGAGAGCCGGACATTGATGAGATTCTGGTTAGCGGACCAGAGCTCGCCGATCTCAACGCCGACTCGGCCGTCCTGGTGGCGGTCACCGACCGCAAGGTCGTGTGCGCGGTCGCGTACGGCCTTACGGAGGAGTACGGCGCAGTCTCGGCAGACCGCGACATGGCGCCGCAGGGACATACGGACCACGATCATCTGCTGGTGGGCCTCCAGCCGGACACCGTGTACCACTACCGCTGGAGCCTCTTCGCTCCCGACGGGAGGGCCTTTCAAAGCAAGGACATGACGTTCAGGACGCCGGTGGCAGAGACCTCCAGCTCGCAGGCCGGCAACAATCTGGCCCTCCTGACCGAGGGAGCCCGGGTCGTCGGCACCAGCAGCGTGTACGGCGGCGGTGACAACGGGAGCACATGGGGTGGTGACCGCGCGGTGGACGGCGACCCGTCCATGGCGTGGTCAAGCGATGGCGATGGGGACGACGCGTGGATCGAGATCGAGCTGCCGGCGGAAATTCACGTCACATCGGTCGGGTTCTGGACGAGGACCATGGGTACGTCGGCCGAGATCTTCTCCTTCCAGATCGTCACCGACGATGGAGAGACCCACGGCCCGTTCCGCCTCGATGGCCCTGGGGAGCTCCAGTACTTCGACGCCGACCTGACGGCGAGGCGGCTCCGCTTCGAGGTCATACAGTCCAGCGGCGGCAACACCGGAGCAGTAGACATCCAGGTGTTCGGGGAGCCGTCACGATAGGCCCCAGCGCTCATGCCTCGTAAGGACCTGACGTCAGCTCTTTTCACGGACCTATACCAGCTCACGATGGCCCAGGCCTACTGGCAGAGCGGCCATACGGCGCCGGCCACCTTCAGCCTGTACTTTCGTAGCTATCCTCCGGACCGGGCCTACTTTGTCTTCGCCGGGCTTGCCGACGTCCTGGAGTACCTGGAGAGTTTCCAGCTCACCGGCGATGATATAGCCTTCCTCCGCTCGCTCGGCCTCTTCGACGGGGACTTTCTGACCTATCTGCAGGGCCTGCGGTTCACGGGCGCTGTTAGGGCCATGAAGGAAGGCGCCATCTTCTTCGCCGAGGAGCCGGTCGTCGAGGTCACGGCCCCTGTGATCGAGGCCCAGATAGCCGAGACGTTTGTGGTCAACCAGGTCAACCTCCAGACGCTGCTGGCGACCAAGGCATCACGGGTGGTCCACGCGGCCCGCGGCAGGACGGTGGTGGACTTCGCCGCGCGGAGGACACACGGGACCGAGGCCGCCGATCGGCTGGCGAGAGTCAGCTACATGGCCGGGTTCGCCGGCACCAGCAACGTGCTGGCCGGGGGCCGCTACGACATCCCGGTGTACGGGACGATGGCCCACTCGTTCGTCACGACGTTCGAGAGCGAGACCGATGCCTTCAGGGCCTACGCCGCCTCGTTTCCTGACACCAGCACCTTTCTAGTGGACACCTATGACACTCTGGAGGGCACGCTCCGCGCCATAGAGGTGGGGAAGGAGATGAGAGCGCGCGGCCACGCGCTGAGGGCTATCCGGCTGGATAGCGGCGACCTGCTGGACCTCTCGGTCGAGGCCCGTAGGCTGCTGGATGAGGCGGGGCTCTCCGAAGTGCAGGTATTCGCCAGCGGGGGCCTGGACGAGTCCGAGATAGAGGCGCTGCTGGAGGCCACAGCGCCCATCGACGGCTTCGGGGTCGGCACCAAGGTGGGCGTCTCGGCCGACGCCCCCTACGCCGACTCTGTTTACAAGATCGTGGAGTACGACGGCAGGCCGGTGCTCAAGCTGAGCACCGGGAAAGAGACACTGCCGGGCTCGAAGCAGGTCTACCGGTCCATGGACGTGCACGGAAGCTTCGTCCGGGACGTCATCGCCAGCGCCCCTTCCCCCGGACGGGGTGGCACCGCGTTGCTTGCCGAGGTGATGAGAGGAGGCCAACGGTGCGCGCCCAGTCTGCCCCTGCATGAGCTACGGGAAAATTTCGCGCGGGAGTTCGCCCGGCTGCCGGCTCGCCACAAGGTGCTGAGGTCTCCCGCTCACTATCCGGTGGAGATCAGCGCAGAGCTGGAGCACCTGCGTTCGCGGGTCGTAAGCGAGGTCCAGGGGCGCTAGGAGAGAGATTGGGGCTCGTGCGTCTGCGGCCGTTCGACAAGCTCAGGGCGAGCGGTGAGCCTCTCGTTGACACCGGAAAACGGCGGGTATAGGCTACGTCCACCCTCCGTTAATGGCCTAGACCTCTGAGGAGACGCCTATGTCCACCTCTCCGGTAAAAAACGCCACGCTATTCCCGACCACGGTCGTTGGGAGCATGCCCAGGCCCAAGTTCGTCCAGGAGCTTCTGGAGCCCGGGAGCGTCGCCGAGCTCGGGGAGGATGTCTGGCAGTCCAGGATGGATGCCGCGGTGGGCTATATGCTGGCCATGATGGACAGCACGGGCGTGGACATCATCACAGACGGTGAGTGGCGGAGGCGTTCCTATACCGACGTCATCGCCCAGATGGTCGACGGGTTCGCTCCCGCCGGGCGGTTCGTTCAAGGTGCCGGCCCCAGGCCCACGTATCACACGGTGGTGGAGCCGATACACAACCACCGCCACTTCATCGCCGAGGAGGCCAGGTTCGTAAAGGAGCACACCGACCGACAGGTCAAGGTCTGCCTGCCCTCGCCGTTTATCCTGGGACAGCGAATGTGGGACCCCGAGGTGTCTAAAAAGGCCTACCCTACCCGGCGGGACTTCGTGAGGGCCACGATCCCGTTCCTGCGAGCGGAGCTGGAGGCCGTCAGGGACGTCGGCGTGGATATCGCGCAGATCGACGAGCCCCACATCAGCGGCTTTCTGGACCCCAACGCCAGGCAGGCATTCGACGACCCCGAGACCGATCTGGACTTCCTCGTGGACTGCCTCAACCAGGTCGTCCAGGGGGTGGAAGGAATCCGTATCGCTCTGCACGTCTGCCGCTTCAACCGGGCGCGAGGGGGCTGGGTCAACGAGGGCGGCTACGAGCCGGTATTGCCGGCGCTCCAGAGGCTGGACGTCGACGAGTACACCCTTGAATACAGCATACCGGTGGCCGGAGACCTGGCGGTGCTGGCCGAGCTTCCAGAGGACCGGCACGTGGCCCTGGGCTGCGTCGACTGCCGCGGCGAGCACGTAGACACGCCCGAGGAAATCGTGGAGAGAGTCGAACAGGCGATGCGATACATACCGAAGGAGCGTATCTCCCTGACGCCCGACTGCGGATTCGCGCCGGGCGTGGGCAGCCCGATACCGCTGGACGAGGCCTACGCGAAGCTCAAGAACGAGGTCAAGGCCGCCGAGATACTGAGGGAACGCTACGGCTAGGCCGTCACGGCCCGGAGGGTTGCCCAATGAAGGCCGCGGTCCTGCGCGAACATATGAGACCCCTTGTCATCGAGGAGCTGGACCTGGGTGAGCCCGGTCCCGGCGAGGTGCTGGTCAAGATGATGGCCAGCGGGGTCTGCCACTCGGACTGGCACGTGGTCAAGGGTGAGTGGACCCAGGTGCCCCTGCCAATAGTGCTGGGACACGAGGGAGCCGGCATCGTGGAGTCGCTCGGTCCCAACGTGACGGGAGTGCAGCTGGGAGACCACGTCATCCTCTCGTGGAAGGCGAGCTGCGGCCTGTGCGAGATGTGCCAGAAGGGCTGGCCCAACCTGTGCGAGCGGTCACCCACCGTGGGCCGCAAGCCGACCGTGCGGGAGACCGAGGAGCCGATGAACCAGATGGCGGGCCTGGGCACCTTCGGAAGCTATACGGTGGTGCCCGAGGTTGCCGCGGTGCCCATCGACAGGGACGTGCCCTTCGCCCAGGCGGCGCTGGTGGGCTGCGGCGTGACCACGGGGGTTGGAGCCGCCATCAACACGGCCCGCGTCCAGCCCGGCACGACCGTGGCGGTCTTCGGCTGCGGTGGCGTGGGGCTGAACTGCATGCAGGGCGCCGCCATCGCGGGCGCCACCATGATCATCGCCG
>JADFHV010000081.1 GCA_022566975.1 Chloroflexota bacterium | reverse complement strand
ACAAATTCTTCCCCCTTCCTGGCCAGGAAGGGGCCAGGGGAATGGCCGTCCCGACCCGTCGGGATTCAGCACCCTGCTAAAGGAGGACAACTTGGCGACGAAGACCACTAAAGGCGACGTCAAAGATGCTGCGCTATCCCGTGAGGGCGTCCTGCGCATCGAGTGGGCCGGCAGAGAGATGCCGGTAGTACGCCAGATACGCGAGAGGTTCGCCGACGAGAAACCGCTGTCCGGCCTCCGAATCGCCGCCTGCCTGCACGTCACCTCGGAGACGGCCAACCTGGCGCTGGCCCTGAAAGACGGGGGCGCGGAGGTGGTGCTTTGCGCCAGCAACCCGCTGAGCACCCAGGACGACGTCGCGGCGGCCCTGGCGACCGAATACGGGATCGCGACGTACGCCATCAAGGGCGAGGACAACGATACCTACTACAGACACATCAACTCGGCTCTGGACCACAAGCCCCACATAACCCTCGACGACGGGGCGGACCTGGTGGCAACGCTGCATACCAGCCGGACGGACGGCCTCGAGGAGATCATCGGAGGCACCGAGGAGACGACCACGGGCGTGGTCAGGCTCAACAGCCTGGCCGAGGCCGGCAAGCTCCGCTACCCGATAATCTCCATCAACGACGCCGACACCAAGCACTTCTTCGACAACCGGTACGGCACCGGCCAGAGCACCCTCGACGGCATCACCAGGGCCACCAACATCCTTTGGGCCGGGAAAAAGGTGGTCATCTGCGGCTACGGCTGGTGTGGACGGGGAGTAGCCACGCGGGCCAGAGGAATGGGCGCCCGCACCATCGTGACGGAGGTCAATCCCATCCGCGCCCTCGAGGCGGTGATGGACGGCCACGACGTGATGACGATGGACGAGGCGGTCCGCGTGGGCGACGTCTTCATCACACTCACCGGGGGCCTCAAGGCGATCGGCCGCCGGCATATACAGGAGATGAAGGACGGCGCAATTATGGCTAACAGCGGGCACTTCAACGTGGAGATCGACATCGACGCGCTGGAGGAGATCGCCGACGGGAAGCGGCGGCTCAGACCCTTCCTGGATGAGTACCTGACCGGCGACGGCCGGCGCCTTTACCTTCTGGCGGAGGGAAGGCTGGTCAACCTGGCGGCCGCAGAGGGTCACCCGTCGGCCGTCATGGACATGAGCTTCGCCAACCAGGCCCTGTCGGTCGAATACCTGGCCCAGAGAGCGCATAAGCTTTCTCCCCAGGTCCACCAGGTGCCCAGGGACATCGACGAGGAGGTAGGCAGGCTCAAGCTCGCGGCCATGGGCATCGCGATAGACTCGCTGACCCAGGAGCAGGAAGAGTATCTCGCTAGCTGGGACGTTGGCACGTAACCAGGCCGCCGACGCCGAATACAGGTACGAGAATGGTAGGCAAATTAGAGTTAGAGCGGTTCCCGGACTGTTTCGGCTGCGGCGCCCGCAATCCCGCCGGCCTGAAGCTGTCGCTGAGACTGGAGGACGGCGACCTGACCACCGAATTCGTTCCGAGGGGCGAGCACCAGGGATGGCCCGGCATAGTCCACGGAGGGATTATTACCAGCCTGCTGTACGAGGTCCTCGAGAACCTACCCTACTACCAGGGTGTGGTGGTCATGATGAAAAGCATGGACACGCGATTTCACAGGGCCGCCAGAACGGGCGGGAAGATCTTCGCCAGAGCCCGGCTGGTCGATCGCTCCGACCGCACGATGAACGTGTCGGCTAAACTGACCGACGAAGATGGCGAGCTTATAGCCGAAGGCAACGCCGTTCTGGTGATTCTGAGCCGGAGCCAGAAGGAGCGGCTGGGACTCGCCTGAGACGCGCTTGAACCAGGTGGCCCGAGCCCATATCGGCCGGACCTGCCGCAGAGAAGGAGGACCCGCACATGGCTTTTAGCTTTACCGACTCCCAATCCTATCTGTTCACCTCCGAATCGGTGACAGAGGGACACCCGGACAAGCTCTGCGACCAGATTTCGGACGCCGTCCTGGACGCTATCCTGACAGACGACCCCATGGGTCGGGTCGCCTGCGAGGCGTGCGTGACCACAGGTCTCGTGGTGGTGATGGGCGAGATCACAACCGACACATATGTCGACATACCCAAGCTGGTACGAAATACGATCAGGGACGCTGGCTACACCGACTCTAGCTACGGATTCGATTACCAAGCATGCGGAATAGCGGTCTCCATCCACGAGCAGTCCCACGACATATCCACAGGGGTCAGTCAGGCCCTGGAGGTCCGTGAGCAGGAGAGCAACAACAACGAAATCGAGTCGTTGGGAGCCGGCGACCAGGGGATGATGGTGGGCTACGCCTGCAATGAGACGCCCGAGCTGATGCCCCTTCCGATCTCATTGGCCCACCGGATCTGCAAGCGTATGGCCGAGGTTCGTAAAGCAAACATCCTTCCCTACCTACGTCCGGACGGCAAATCTCAGGTGACGGTTGAGTACTCCTACGGCGTCCCAAAGAGGGTCCACACGGTGGTCATGAGCTCCCAGCACAATCCGGAGATAAGCTCGTCCGTCATCGAGCGCGACCTGGTGGAGAGCGTCGCCAAGGAGGTGATCCCCGCCGAGTTGCGCGACCGCGACACCAAGTATCTGGTCAACCCTTCGGGCCGGTTCGTCATCGGAGGTCCGGTAGGCGACACGGGGCTGACGGGCCGCAAGATCCTGGTGGATACCTACGGTGGGTTCGCCCGGCACGGCGGCGGCGCCTTCTCGGGTAAGGACCCGACGAAAGTGGACCGGTCGGCAACCTACGCCGCCCGGTATGTCGCCAAGAATGTGGTGGCCGCAGGGCTCTCCGACCGGCTGGAGCTGCAGGTCTCCTACGCCATCGGCGTGGCCAGTCCGATCTCCATATCGATCGAGACCTTCGGAACGAACAAGATACCGGACGAGACCATTGTGGAGCTCATCAACAAGCACTTCGACCTCAGGCCCGGCGCCATCATCCGGGACCTCGGTCTGCGTAAACCGATCTACAAGCAGACCGCCACCTACGGCCACTTTGGCCGCGACGACATCGACCTGCCCTGGGAGCGCATGGACAAGGCCCCGGTCCTTCGGCGGGAGGGTTTCGTAGGCGAGGTAGACAGGCCGAAATCCGCGAGCTCGTAGCCAGGGCCCGGCCGGCCCGACCTCCTGCGCGAGGACCCCGGCCACAGAAAACGTGGTTCGACGGCCTCACCATGAGCGGAAAAGCCCGCCTGCCGCAAGCTCGCGGAATAAACCAAGAGATGGACTGGCAGGCTGCGGAAACGGGGTGTGCAGAGGGGCGGAGCCCCTTTGCTGGGAGTCTGAGAGCCTGCCCTGAGCATCGTCGAAGGGGTGTCCCTCAGATATGATTTCTTCCCCCTTCCTGGCCGGGAAGGGGTCAAGGGAATGGTCGAAAGGTCTTTCAGCGCCCTGCCAGCGGAATTGTCCGGTCACCCTGAGCTTGTCGGTGGGTCGATCTCCAGAGAGCCGAGGGCTTTTGTGCGCAGATGCCCATAAGATTCGGTACAGACGGCTGGCGCGACGTTATCGCCGAAGGATTCACCTTCGACAACGTGCGGCTGTGCGCCCAGGGGACCGCCTCTCTGCTGGCTGCGCGAGGTAAGGCGGCCGGCGGCCTGGCGATCGGCTACGACACCCGGTTCGGGTCGGCGCAGTTCGCCGATGCCGTCGCCGAGGTCATCACGGCCAACGGCATCGTGACGTTACTCTGCGACAGGCCCGCGCCCACGCCCGCGCTGTCATACAACCTCGTGGCGCGGGGCGCTGGGGGCGGCGTCGTCATCACGGCCAGCCACAACTCCTGGCGCTGGAACGGGTTCAAGTACAAGCCCGACTACGGGGGAAGCGCCTCCCAGGCCGTCATAGAAGACCTGGAGGCGCACATCGCAAACGCCGAGGCATCGGGGGCGCCGCGCCGCATGTCTCTGCCGGAGGCGGAGAGCCAGGGCCTCCTGGAGTACTTCGACCCCGAGCCCTCGTACCTGGGGCATATCGCCACCCTTGTGGACATTGACGGCATCCGACGAGCGGGCCTGAACATCGTCGTGGACTCCATGTTCGGGGCCGGCGCCGGATACCTGGCCAAGCTGCTGGACGGCGGGACCACTAAAGTGACCGAGCTCCACGGAGAGCGCAATCCGGCCTTCCCCGGCATCGCCCAGCCGGAACCCATCGCCCAGAACCTGAGCGCGCTGATGTCGGCGGTGCCCGGACAGGACGCGGACGTCGGCCTGGCGACCGACGGCGATGCCGACCGACTGGGCGTCGTCGACGAGACCGGCCGGTTCATCACGACGCTGCAGGCGTTCGCGCTGCTGTGCCTGCACCAGCTGGAGGTCCTGGGGAGACGGGGCCCGCTGGTCCGCTCAATCACGATGACCAGCATGATAGACCGCCTTGGGGACGCGTACGGCGTGCCGGTCTTCGACGAGCCCGTGGGCTTCAAGCACCTCGGGCCGGTGATGATGCGCGAGGACGCCCTGTTGGCCGGCGAAGAGTCGGGCGGCTACGCCTTCAGGGGCAATATCCCCGAGCGTGACGGCATCCTCAGCGGCCTGATGCTGCTGGAGATGATGGTGAAGACCGGCAAGTCCCCGTCAGAGCTGCTGGACATGCTCGTCGAGAAGGTCGGCCCTCACTCCTACGACCGGTGGGACCTGAAGTTCGACGCGGAGGAGGGGGACGCCATACGCCGGCGGACCCTGGCGGCGCGTCCAACGGAGCTGGGAGGAAGAAAGGTGGAAGGGACCGACACCCGCGACGGGGTGCGCTTCCTCCTTGAGGGCGGCTTCTGGTCGCTTGTCCGCTTCTCGGGAACGGAGCCGCTGGTCCGCATCTACGCCGAGGCGGAGTCGGCTGAGGAGGTCGAGTGGCTGCTGGAGGAGACCCGCGACATCGCGGGGGTGTAGTCCCGAGCTCGCGACCGGTAGTCCCAGCAGCGTTCGTAAAACGTGATCCTGCCTCCCATGCCTCGTGCCACCCGCCTGACCGTGACCACTATGGTACGATGGGAGTGACATGAGGGAGTCTCGAACATGACGGCGCAGCCTCCCTGGGCCATGCCCACGCCCTGGAACAATCAGGACATCGTCCTCTATCACGGTACGCTCGACCATCACGCACAAGATATCCTATCGAACGGGGTGTCGCTGGCAGGCGCTAATCCCGATGCAGATTTCGGACCCGGCTTCTATACCACAACACTAAGGCGGCAAGCAGAGGCATGGGCCTTCGTCAAAGTTGCCGAAGCGACAGCGGATGGCAAGTCCCATAGCCCCGGATTAGTGGAATTCACGGCAAGCAGAGACAGCCTCGCAGCACTCGACTGTCTTTGGTTCGTCCGCGATGAATTCGACGCGGTCGATTTCTGGAGCCTGGTTTTCCATTGCCGGACCGGACACCCGGATCATCGCAGGCCCCCAGGAACTGGCTTGTATGACACCGTTGTCGGACCTATGGCTGCTTTCTGGCGACAGAGAGTTGCCTTGCAAGGGTATGACCAGATAAGCTTCCACACGCCAAACGCCATAACGTTTCTGAACGCCGATCCCAAACGATGGAAGCGCATCAGATGACGACAGAAGAGACTATGTTCAAGTTCTGGGATGTGGTAGTGGAATGCTTGGTGAAATTTCATGACCTCGACTACGCCGATGCCCAGAAGAAAGCAGTTGAATTACGAGGCCGTCTTAGGAAGTTGGACCGCCCCAGCGAGATGGTCTACCCAAGCGAAATGGTGTATCACGAAGAGCCATTCCATGCAGCGTGCAACTTGATGGGCTGTAAGCTTGAGCTGGACAAACCCTCCCGAGATAAGTACTCCGCAATTCTTGGGCGACACGGATGGCAAGACGTGCCGCGCTAGTTCGGACACCGTCAGAATCAACTTACCCCCCCCAGCGCCGGCGCGGTACCAAGCGGGGTCAGGTACCCCGGAACCGAGCTCCCTCAAATCTGTCTGCTCTCGGAGTTGGCACAGGCCCTCCTACCGAGGTTAGAATCGCACAATAACGCCACTTCGCCCCGGGAGCAACCATGACCCCTGCAGGCACAATGTCCATGTTAAACGAGCGTCCCCTGCTCATCCTCATGGATGGCCACGCCCTCGTTCACCGCGCATGGCATGCCATCCAGACGCCGCTCAACGTCAGCTCCACGGGTGAGGAGGTGCGCGCGGTATACGGTTTCCTCAACTCCTTCCTGCGGACACTCTTGGACTGGCGCCCGACCCACTGCGCCATCACCTTCGATCTTCCGTACCCCACGTTCAGGCACCTCGAGTTCAAGGAGTACAAGGCGCAGAGGCCCCCTACTCCTCCGGAGCTGCGAAGCCAGTTTGGACGCGTCCGGGAGTTGATGACGGCCTTTCGCATCCCCATCTACGAGATGAAGGGCTACGAGGCCGACGACGTTCTCGGGACCTTGAGCCGTCAGGCCGAGGAGCAGGAGATGGAGACCCTGATCCTCACCGGCGACACGGACACGCTCCAGCTCGTTTCGCCGTGGGTGAGGGTGCTCATGAGCTCCAGCGTCCAGAAGCGGGCCGTGTACGACGAGGCGGCCGTCATGGAGCGCTACGGCGGCCTGCGTCCGGAGGTGCTCCCGGACATCAAGGCGCTGCAGGGCGACACGTCTGACAACATACCCGGCGTGCCGAGCATCGGCGGCAAGACGGCGATACGTCTCCTCAACGAGTTCGGCACCATCGAGGGCATCTACGAGGCGCTGGACAGCGTGCCCCAGGTCAGGCTCCGACAGGTGCTGAGGGACAACCATGACGTCGCCGTGCAGGGCAAGAGGCTGACGACCATCGTAAGGAACGTCCCCGTGGAGCTGGACCTGGAGGCTAGCCGGTTCTGGAACTACGACCGCGGGGAGGTCGTGGAGCTGCTCAAGGAGCTGGAGTTCTTCAGCGCCGTGTCTCGGATTCCGGAGCCTCACCAGGACGGCGCTGATTCAGAGCCGGAGCCGGCCAGAGTTGCCGAGGAGACTCTCCAGACCGATTACGAGACCGTCGACACAGAACAGGCCCTCGACGCGCTCGTCGGGGAGCTCACCTCTGCCGGGAGCTTCGCCTTCGATGTGGAGACCACGTCGAAGGACCCCATGCAGGCGGACCTCGTAGGGCTATCCTTCTCCACCACGCCCGGAAGAGCGTGGTACGTGCCGGTCGGCCACGCCGAGGGCCGTCAGCTACCCATGGAAACAGTCCTCGAAAAGATTGCTCCACTGCTGGAGAGCGACGAGATCGGCAAGTCGGCGCACAACGCCAACTACGACGTGACCGTCCTGGCCAAGCACGGGACCCACGTACGCAACGTCGATTTCGACACCATACTGGCCGCCCACCTGACGGGCAAGAAGGCTTTAGCGCTGAAGGCGCTGGCCCTCGACTATTTCGGTCACGAGATGACCCCGATTGCCGACCTCGTCGGCACTGGGCGCAAGCAGGTGACCATGGCCCAGGTGCCCATCGACAAGGCGTCGGGCTACGCGTCGGCCGACGCCGACTTCACCCTGCGGCTGCGGGGAGCTCTCGCCGAGGAGCTTGACACGAAAAGCGCCAGGGGCGTGTTCGAGAGCCTGGAGATGCCCCTGATGCCGGTCCTGGTGCGGATGCAGCTAAACGGCGTGACGCTGGACCAGGAGCTGCTGTCCGAGATGTCGTCGGAGCTGGCCGAACGTATCTCAGCCATCGAGACCGGGATGTTCGAGCTCATTGGCCACGAGTTCAACCTCAACTCCAGCCAGCAGCTAGGCGACGTCCTGTTCGACGAGCTGCGGCTCCCGCCCACCAAGCGGACCAAGAAGGGATACTCCACCGACGCATCTGCCCTGGAAGGCCTAAAGGAGCATCTGAACCGTGAAGAGACCGACGACGTGGACCCGAGGGCCGTGGAGATCCTCGACCAGGTCCTGGAGTACAGGCAGCTGACGAAGATCAAGTCCACTTACGTAGACGCGCTTCCCGTGCTGGTCAATCCCGAGACCGGCCGCATCCACACCCGCTACAACCAGACCGGGTCGGCCACAGGGCGGGTGTCGAGCAACGACCCCAACGTACAGAACATCCCGGTCAGGACAGAGCTGGGTCGTCGGGTGCGGAAAGCCTTCGTCGCCGAAGATGCCCCGGAGCGCGTGCTGGTGGCCGCCGACTACTCACAGATCGAGCTCCGGGTGCTGGCGCACATCTCCGAAGACGCGGGCCTGCTGGACGCGTTTCACAAGGACGAGGACATCCACACGGCCACGGCGGCGTCGGTATACGGTGTGCCCATCGGCGAGGTGACCGCCGACATGAGGCGCATCGCCAAGATCATGAACTTCGGCGTCGTCTACGGCCTCAGCCCGTTCGGGATCAGCCAGCAGACCGGCCTCAGCCCCGACCAGGGCAAGGCGTTCATCGACGCCTACTT
>JADFHV010000080.1 GCA_022566975.1 Chloroflexota bacterium | reverse complement strand
GCCCGGGGCGATGACACGACCATCGACGTCGATGGTGCGCGTGGCCGGCCCATCCAGCTTTCCCGACGCCACGATCTTGCCGTTCTTAACCCCCACGTCTCCGTGGAAGGAGGGCATCCCCGAGCCATCGATCACGCGGCCGTTTCGCAGGAGGAGATCATAGGTCATCGTCACTACCTCTTCCGGTGCACCAGATTCCCCAACCAGGGGGGTATTCGTGGCTACGCCTCTACGCCTTGGAAGGGCTGGTCCTGACCGCCGTGGCGGTCGTTCTGGCCCCGTTCCTGTCGATGGGCGTGGTCGCGCTCGCCGGCAAGCTGCCATACTTCAGCGAGATAACCGCGGGACGGATGCTGCCGGTGGAGTTCCAATGGCTGCCCTTCGTGGTAGCGGCGGGCACCGGGCTGCTCGCTCTTGCTATCTTCGTAGTGCCCCGGGTCGTCGGCGCCAGGACCGGCCTCGTGGTACACAAGCTCCGCTCTTCCCGTCCCCCCTCCATACCGCTGTTCCACCGCTACTACCTGGACGTGGGCTTGATGGTGGTGGGCGGACTTATCTTCTGGGAGCTTCAGGCGAAGGGACAGCTGGTCTCCGGGGGACTTTTCGAGGATGTAAAGGTGAACGAGGCGTTGTTGCTGGCTCCGGTGCTGTTTCTCACCGTCGTGGCCTTGCTGTTTCTGCGCTTCTTTCCGCTGTTCGTTCGGTTCATCAGTGGCGAGTCACCCTCCTTGCTCAACCTCGTCGCCGCCGCGACCTTCGTCTCCCTGGGCGCCATCGTGGTGGTGGGCGAAATCAGGGACCAGGGAGGAGCCGGTTGGTTAGGCCCTTTGGTGCTCCTGGCGGCCGCGGCTGGAGCGTACTGGCTTACGAGCCGGGCGACGAGGCCGCGCCCCAGGCTGCTCGGACTGGTCGTACAATCGGGCCTTGTCGCGACTTTCGCCGTGATCCAACCACCTGTGTCCGGCGAAAATGCTCTGGTGCCCACCATAAGCCTGATCTGCCTGGTCCCGGCGCAAGGCCTCTTCCTGCTGCTCAGGTCCTCCGCTCAGTTCGCCCCCGTGTGGGTCACCGTGGGATTGTGGCATATGGCCCGTAACCCCCTGCAATACAGCTGGCTGGTGCTGCTGCTGGTCATGGTTACCGGGCTTGGACTCCTCGCCACTACCGTGGGAGGGACCCTGGACCGCAGCCATGAGCAACGAATACTGTACGACGTGGCCGCCGATGTCCGAGTGAGTAACATGGAACCTTTCAGCGGTGTGAGCAGGGAAGGCCTGCGGGACCGCTTCCTGGCCGTGCCGGGCGTGACGGCCGCGTCGCTGATGTTTCGTGCCTCGGGTCGGCTGGGCGCGACCGGGGGTGGAAGGGGTTTTGACCTACTGGCAGTAGAGCCCCAGGAGTTTCCGTACATGTCGTGGTGGAGGGACGACTTCGCGTCCCAGCCCGTCGAGGGAGTGATGCGGGCGCTCTACCCGGGGGCTCGGACCGAACCATTGGTCATCCCGGAAGGGGCCACCGAAGTGGGGGTCTGGATCAAGCCTGACGAGGCGTACGCGAACATCTTCATGTGGATCGTGGTCGAGGACTCCCGCAAGATAGTCGAAACGCTCTCGGTCGGCGAGCTGGGCGAGCCCGACTGGAACTTGATGCGCGCGGAGATACCGTCTCGCCTGGAGCCTCCTCTCCAGGTGCTGGCGGTGCAGCTCTGGGAGCCCGGCTTCGGTCCGACCGGGACACCGGGGTCCTTGGTGTTCGATGAGCTACATGCCGTGGGCCCGAACGGCGACGTGCACGTCCTGGACGGCTTCGAGGGTCGGATCGACTGGGCCTCCACGCCTACGTCGGTTATCTCCACCGACATAGTCGCCCCCAGCGACGACGCCTTCAGAGACAGGGGCGCCGTCAGATTCACCTTCGGTAAGGAGACGAACCGTGGCATCCGCGGGATCTCCCATATTGCGGCCAGCGGCCCGGTACCCATCGCGGTCAGTACCGCCTTCTCCAGGAGGACGGGCTATGACGTCGGCGACGTCGCCATCTTTGACGTGATGGACCGCCTGTTCCCTGTCGTCGTGCGCGCCAAGGTGAACCTGTTCCCTACCATGAATCCGGGCGGTCTCGGGTTTGTGGTGGCCGATCTGGACACTCTGATGAGACACCTCAACATCTTGAGCCCAGAGGCGCGCATTGTCCCCAACGAGGCGCTCATAGACGAGGCGCCCGGCGCCGATGGGGCCGTCCGAGAGTCTCTTCTCAACCTGCCCGCGGGGGTTAGCGTGCGGGACAGAGACACGGCGCTGGAATCGGTGCGGCTGGACCCTCTGGTGACCGCCGGATGGAGGGCCATGGTCGTTCTGGCCATCGGGATAATCCTGTTTACCGCCGCCTCGGGCTACTTCACCTATATGCTCGCCTTTGCCAATCGTAGCCGAGCCGAGATGGGCTTCCTGCGGTCCCTGGGGCTGTCGCGGCGTCAGATGAGCGCCCTACTGATCCTCGAGCACGCCGTGATCGTGGTCATGGGCCTCGCCCTGGGTACCTGGTCCGGCCTCGAGATGAGCGTGCGCATGGTCTCGTCGGTGGCCGTGACCGACCGCGGCGAGGCCGTACTGCCGCCCTTCTCGCTGGTTACGGACTGGGCCTTCATGATACCCATCTATGTCGCCATTCTGACCATCTTTGGCATCGCCCTCTACGCGTTGAACAGAAGCATGCGGCGTGTCGACCTGCAAGCGATAGCCAGGTCGGAGGGTTAATCCTGAGGCACCCCAGGGTCTCCCCATGCTGAAGATCGCGTCCACTCTCATAGCCGCATGGCCTCTGGTCGGGAAGCGCAGCCTGGCCCACTGGCGCCTGCTTTCCTCGGTCGTGATCGGCGTTTTCCTGGCCTCCGCCGTCATGGCCGGCACCGTCATCTATTTCGATTCCCTAAGGGAGCTCGCTCTGAAGAACACCCTGGGCAAGCTCACCGCCGACGAGACTAACATCCTGGTAAAGGCGAGCAGGGGCCCTACCAATAGCACCGAGTACGACAAGGTTGCCCGGGCCATGAACCTCGAGTTCGATCAGGGCGTGGACTGGCTGCTCGACGACCGCATCCGGGGTGGCAAGACCGTGACCTTCTTTGTGACCCGCCCGGGCGGAGAGGCGCGGGCCGGCGCCGACAACGCTCGCGGCTACTTCGCGTTCCTCCCGCGGCTCATGGACCACGTGACGCTGCTGCCGGGTGGCAGGCTGCCGGCGGAGCAGGCCCTGGGTCAGCAACCCTTCGAGCTTGAGGCGATCGTCCCCGAGGAGGCGGCCGAGCTGTTCGGCGTCGGTGTCGGCGACCGGTTGTCGACGGTCCCCTTCTGGGATGACGCCATTCCGTACGCGAGCGTCGTGATCAGCGGCATATTCCGGAGGGACGAGCCGGACCACCGGATCTGGCACATGGAGCAGGGCGTCTTTCAGGCGGCCACCGGCGCGAGCTTCAGGACCGTCTCCTTCTACCTATCGGAACGCACCTTCATGGACGTGTTGGGAGGAGCGTTTCGGAACATGGACAGCGTCTATTCCTGGCTACTGGTCGTGGACTCCGGGACGCTGAACGCTGACAACTCCTCCGAGGCGCGGGCCGACATAGCTCTCATGGGGCAGCGGCTCTCTGCCCGGCTCCACAGCTACCTGCAGACGACCTCTCTGGACTCGGCCCTGGCGGAGTACGACCGACGGCTCTTCTTCTCCAAAGTCCCTATGTTTGTGGTGCTCGTCCTGATCTCGGTCGTCATCCTCTACTATGTGGTGACACTTTCGTCGCTGCTGGCGGAGGAGCGACGGGGCGACATCGCCCTGCTGCGCAGCAGAGGAGCGAGCGCCGCCCAGGTGCTGGCCGTCTTCGCACTGGAGGGTGCCACGATTGCCACTCTCGCCATTGTGGTCGCCCCGTTTATGGCGGCCGTAGTGATCGGATTTCTGGGATACACGCCCGCCTTCTCAGACCTTAGCGGTGCCGGCAGGCTGCCCGTCGTCCTCTCCGGCGGGGCGTTTATGATGAGTGCCATCGGCGGCGTCCTTAGCTTCGTCGCTCTGATGGTGCCGGCCGCGCACGCCTTGCGAACGGGCGTTACCCAACACCGTCAGCAGGCCGCCCGTCCCTCGACCCAGTCCGCCTTCCAACGTTACTATCTGGACGTGGCACTGCTGTTCGTCGCGGTCCTTCTCTTTCGGCAGCTTGAGCAGCAGGGGTCGGTTGTCGCCACCGACCTGTTCGGCAGGCTGGCGGTGGACCAGCTGCTTCTGGCCGTGCCCGCGCTGGTGTTGGTGGCCTTCGCGGTCGTGCTGCTGAGGCTCTTCCCACTGGCGATTCGTTTCCTCAGCGGCGACTCGCCCGGGCTCATGCACATGGTCATGGCCTCCACGCTGCTCATCCTGGTGCCGTCGATCGCCGTAAGGGAGACTGTGAATGGAGGTGGGTCGTCGTGGCTGGCACAGGTTGCCCTCCTGGCGGCACTGGGAACAGCTTACTGGGTGACCGGCCGCGAGGGCCGGCCCTACGTCAGGGCCGGCGGGATGGCCCTTCAGGCGGGGTTGATTGCCGCCGTCCTCTTCGTGGGGCCGACGTTGCCCCTGGAGAGGGTCTTCGTTCCGATTCTTGTCGCCATCGTGCCCGCTCAGGTCGTTTTCCTTTTTCTCAGGGCGGTGGGGCAGAGAGCGCCGGTCGGCATCGCCATGGGGCTGTGGCAGATGGCGCGAAACCCGACCCATTACGCCAGGCTGTCTCTCCTCCTGATACTGATGGCCGGACTCGGTATCGTGGCCGCCAGCTTCGGCGGAACGCTGAGCCGCAGCTTCGAGGAGCGCGCGCTCTACGCGACGGGGGCGCCCATCAGGCTGGATGGCGTGACACTGAACAGCAGCGGACAGACGAGAGCACTGATCGACGAATACGAGGAGATGGAGGGTATCGACGAGGCGGCACCGGCGTTTCGAGGCGCGGGGTCGGACCTCTCCAGCCTGTTCGGAGAGACCTACACGATGTTCGCCGTAGACACCGGTTCATTCGGCGAAATCGCATGGTTCCGACAGGACTTTTCCGACCGGCCGATGGCCGAGCTGCTGGCGTCGCTGGAGCACGACGGAGCGCCCGAGGGCATATTGCTCCCTGACGACTCTCGTAGCATCGGTATCCTGGTGAAGGCCGACAGGCCACACCCGTCGGTGGCCGCGAGGGCAAGACTCAGGGATTCCAATGGCAGATACTTCTCGGTGTGCCTGGGGACTCTTGACTCAACGGAGTGGCGCTCGCTGGAAGCGAACCTGCTCCGCCTCCAGAACTGCCGCGGGCGGCCGTCGCGACTGCGGCCCGTGCCTCCCCTGACGCTGGTCTCGGTCGCTTTCGACGAGCTAGACTGGCGAAGCAAGCTTAGGGCCGGCTCGGCGTCCATCGACGAGATCCACGTGAAAACGATGACGGGCGATGTCCTGGTCATCGAGGAGTTCCACGACACCTCCCAATGGAACGTGCTCAGGGCCGCTCCAGAGGCTGCCTCGGACCTGCTCCAGCCCACGAGCATATCGTTTCAAGGGAACTCAAGCGCGGCGACCTTCGTTTGGACCGATGGTCGCCCTCTGACCAGCCGCGGCATCTTCCACGGGCCGCCGATATCTCCACTGCCCGTTCTTGCCAGCGACAGGTTCGTCGAAGAGACGGGCCACACCGTCGGCGAGGAGTTCGTGGTGTCGGTCTCCGGACACCGGGTGCCGGTCAGGCTGGTAGATACCGTGTCCTTCTTCCCGACGTTGGACATATACCACAAGCTCTTTCTCATATCGGACCTGCCTGCCCTGGCGAGGTACGCGAACCTGGGGGCGACGTCCAGCGAGATAAGGCCCAACGAGATGTGGCTCTCCATCGACGACGACGGCTTCGATCGCACAAGGCTCGTCGAGCGCCTGGAGGGGAACAAGCCCTTCTCCAACACCGCCGTCCGCGACCGTGAGCGGGCACTGGCTGCCTCGCAGGTAGACCCCCTTGTGGACGCGGGCTGGAACGCGCTCCTGTTCATCGCCTTCGCAACCGTGTTTATCCTCAGCGGACTCGGGTTCCTGGTACACGCCTACGTCTCCTTTCGCAGTCGTCAGGTCCAGTTCGCCCTCATGCGGACCGTAGGCTTCTCGATGAACCAGCTCATGACCCTGGTGTGGCTGGAGCAGGCGCTGGTAATCGTCGCCGGGATGGCGCTTGGTACGTGGATGGGCGGGAGGCTCGGCGAGGCCATCATGCCTTTCCTGGCCCATGACGACCAGGGAAGCCAGGTGTTGCCGCCCTTTACGATGGAGGTCAACTGGGTTACTCTGGGCGTCACCTATGCGGCGATGGCCCTTCTCTTCGCCGTCATAACCATGGGCGTAATCTGGTTCATTCGGAGGATCTCGCTTCAGCGCATCCTCCGCCTGGGTGAGATGTAGGGGTGGTAATGGCCTCGGAACACACTGGTCTTGCGGCTGACGGGATGCACGTCGTCTGCGACGACCTCTTCAAGATATACAAGGTGGCCGACCTTGAGGTGGTCGCCCTCAGGGGCCTCGATCTGCGGGTCGAACATGGTGAAGTAGTTGCCATCGTCGGTGCCAGCGGAAGCGGGAAGAGCACGCTGCTGAACATCCTGGCGGGCTACGACGCTCCCTCGGCCGGACGCGTGACGGTCGGTGACAAGGACCTGCTGAGAATGGGGGCCAGAGAGGTAGAGCAGTACCGGCAGCACGACGTCGGGTTTATCTGGCAGCAGACCGGCCGAAACCTGTTCCCCTATCTGACGACTCTCGAGAACGTGGCGCTGCCCATGATGCTCTCAGGGTCATCGACGCAGGACCGGAGAGAGCGTGCGGAAGGGCTGCTGTCCCTGGTCGGCCTCGGCCATCGGATGCAGCACACCCCCGAGAAGCTCTCGGGCGGCGAGCAGCAGCGCGTGGCCATCGCGGTCGCCCTGGCCAACGGGCCATCCCTGTTGCTGGCCGACGAGCCTACCGGCGAGTTGGACGACGCAACGGCGGCGGAGGTCCTGGATGTCTTCGGAGCCATCAATCAAGAGATGGGGACTACGGTCCTCATAGTGACACACGACGTGGACATCGCATATAAGGTCGGCCGGGTGGTGATGATACGTGACGGCAAGATGTCGACCGAGATCAGGCGAAAAGTCACCTTCCAGCGTGTCTCGGGCTCGCCCACCGATGAACCCCTTGAGGAGTTCATCCTGGTGGATGGCAGCGGCCGGGTGCAGATACCCAGGAAGTACCTGGAGGAGCTCAAGATCAAGGAGAGGGCCCGGCTCGTTATCCGTGACGGCCATGTGGCGCTGATGCCGGAGGAGCAGGGGGATTGAGCGGGCTCCGCCCCATCATAACCGCGACGGGCCTGTGGCGGACATTCCGTCTGGGAGCCGAGGAGATCAATGCCCTGCGAGGCGTCGACCTGACCCTGTACCCCGGGGAGTTTGTCGCCGTGGTCGGCAGGTCGGGCTCCGGTAAGACCACGCTGTTAAACGTCATGGCCGGGCTGGACAGACCGACGGGCGGTCAGGTGCTGTTCCAGGAGCGGGACCTTGCTCAGATGAGCGAGGACGAGCTCACGGAGCTGCGACGTCACAAGATAGGCTTCGTCTTTCAGGCCTTCGGTCTGCTTCCCCTGCTGTCGGCCTTCGAGAACGTCGAGCTCCCGCTGAGGATATCCGGGGTGAGCCCCGGCGAGCGTGAGGAGCGGACTAAAGAGGCGCTGGACATGGTGGGGCTGTGGCCGCGGGCGCGCCACCGCCCCTACGAGCTGTCCGGCGGCGAACAGCAGCGAGTGGCCATCGCGCGGGCTGTGGTGGCGCGCCCGCTTCTCATCCTGGCGGACGAGCCCACGGGCGAGCTGGACTCCGCCAACGCACGGTCCATCTTCGGGCTGTTCAAGGAGATGACCAGGACCAAGGGGATAAGCATCGTAGCAGCCACCCATGACTCCGCTCTGCTGGAGATGGCCGACACCGTCAAGGAGCTGCGCGACGGTACGCTGCTCGAGCGTGTCGTGCTGGGACAGCGCTACCGAGACTAAGGCACGCTACTGGAGGTCACTGGCGCCCTTAACGATGGGCCGCATCGCCATGATATGCTCGGGGCCCGATGCGCAGCAGCCTCCGATGATTCTCGCACCCATCTCCTTCCACTCCTGCGCGAAAACCGCCAGCCGAGACGGAGAGTACTCACCGAGCTGGAATATGTCCGGCCCCCGGCTGGGAATCTGGTTGGTCAGCATCGGCCGGTCTAGGAGCGGGCCCGTTGGGTTGTATCCCAAATTTGGATAGGCACCCACCGGGCCATCGAATGCATCGACCAGTGCCGGAAGGCCGGCAGAGATCGCCTCCGGGTTGCTGCACATGAGCAGCACCGCGTCCACCGGATGTCCCTTTAACGCGCCGGCCAGCTCCTCCAGGCTCTCGCCGTACTGCATCCTGCCAT
>JADFHV010000079.1 GCA_022566975.1 Chloroflexota bacterium | reverse complement strand
AGAGACAATCGGCCCGCCCTCCGGCTTCGACAGGTCGGCAGACCACGACCATGTCTCCGCAAGCGGAGCTACTCGGGACTCTCTCCCAGGACGAGCTCGGTCGAACGCTCCTCTCCGTCCCGGTAGTAGGTGACGACGACGGTCAAACCAGGCGCGTGGGCCATCAAGAACCAACCGAGATCCCCTGAGCTGGCGATGGGGGCGTCGTCGAGCCCAACGATTACGTCGCGGTCATCCAGACCGGCAAGCTCTGCGGCCGCACCGGACAACACGTCTACCACCAGTATCCCCGTGGTCGTCGGCAGCCCCATGATATCGGCCAGAGACTCGTTGACGTCGAGCGCCACCACTCCCAGGACACTCCTCACGACGTACCCTTGCGCGATGAGCTGCGCCGCTACCTCTAGGGCGTCGTTGATCTTCACCGCCATCCCCCCCAGAGGGTCCAGCGCGTGACCGACGTGAATCCCTATCACCTCTCCCCTGTTGTTCACCATGGGACCGCCCATTCCGGCCAGGGGCACCAGGGCATCGGACTCGATCAGGGCCGCTACGGTCGTCTGAGGGTCCATGACGTAGGTGCTGTCTGTCAGGGTCACGACCCCTTCACGCAACACGGGCCAGTCCCCGGCGAACTCGTAGCCGATGGAGACTACCCCCTGCCAGACCTCGACTGCAGACGAGTCCCCGAAGGCCGCCGGAGCTAGCGGCAGGTTGTCGACCCGGACGACCGCCAGGCCCGTAACTCGGTCGAGGCCCACCAGCTCTCCCTCCATGCCCTCGCCGCCTGCCGGCGTCACCACAATGGCCTCGGCGTCCTTGACGACCTCGTAGCTTGTCAATATGTGGCCCTCGGTATCGAGCACCACCCCTGATCCAAGAAGGCCCGTGCGACTCGAGCGCTGGGCAAAGACGCGTACCACCGACGGACCCAGAGCGTCCAGGATTTCGATTGGGGTCGGCGAGGACGCCACGGTCGCGGCTTGAGTAGGCGCCGGAGCCGCGGTCTCAACGGGTGTCGGCAGAGCGGCGGGAGCGGGGTTTGGCGGGACCGTGGCCTGGGATGTGGGCGTGGCCACGACGGAACGAGCTTCCGATGTGGGAGTCCTCTCGGACTCTCCGCAGGTCACCGACAGCAGGGGGACCGCCGCCATGAGAAGGGTCCAGGCCATAACGCGCCGCATGGGCGGAGTATATCGGAAACGTCGGCAGTCCATGGGTCGGGTTCCCATGAGAACCCTTGGCGCATCCGCCTGAGGCGGACGTGTGCCCTACATAATGTACTCCTCTATACTAGGCCATGAAACTCTCTTCAGCCACGCCTAGTGGAGACGGGGAGTCTGACCCACCCTACTCGTAGGGGCGGGTTTGAAACCCGCCCGCAGTACACGGCTACCTCGGCGTAGCCCTCCTGCGCCAACATGGCGCCCAGAGAGACCTCTGTATCGCATGCAAAGACTTTCGACCGACCGCGCCCAGTCTATCGTCAGAACGGTGGCGCCCGGCCACCGGCTCGTCTCCGTGACGCCGGCCCGCGGCAGCTTCACCAACGATGTTCGAATCCTGGAGTGCAAGACACGCTCGGGGAAAAACGTACGTCTGGTAGTCAAGTTCCTGGTCGATCAGCCGGTCTATGCTTCGCGGAGCGCCGTGGCGGAGTTTCGAGCCCTCCGGCTGGCCAGGGCTCACGGCGTCCCCGCGCCAGAGCCCATCTACCTCGACGAGACAGGCTCGCTTCTGGGCGTACCCGGCGTCGTGACGCGCTTTGTCGAAGGCCGGCAGGTGGCGGACCCTCGCAACCCAGTCGAATGGGCCGAAACGCTCGCGCGGCTCCTGCTAGACATCCACGAAATCCGTCCGAGTGCCGGAGAACGCCGGCACCTGTTCGACGGCAACGATCTAGGGCTCTACTTCCTTAGCGGCGATTGGCCGGACGAAATGGGAGCGCATCCCCTGTCGTCCGAAATCTTCGACACGGTTCGGGAGCTCCGATCATCCCTTGCCACCGTTCCGGCCGTCCTCGCCCACATGGACTACTGGCCCGGTAATGTGCTATGGCATGAGAGCCAGGTCTCCGCAGTTTTGGACTGGGACTTCGCGTCATACGGTGATCCCGCGCTGGATGTGGCGTACTTCAGGATGAACATGTACCTTAGGGGCATCAAGTCAGCGGCGGATATCTTCCTCAAGTGCTACGAGGAGGAGTCCGGCGCGGTGGTCCAGAACCTTGGATTCTGGGAGCTGGCTACGGCCGCTCGGCCGCTGCCGGACCCTGTTCTTTGGATTCCGGCGTCCCGCGAGATGGGCGACGCCGGAGCCACGGACGAACGAGCGAGCACCGACTACTACGAGTTCGTCGCAGAGGCCAGGCGCCGCGCCTACGCCGGCCTCTGAGGTTGCAGTGAATGAGGATACGCTAGATTCCCATAGCAAGGAGAGACGTCCAATGACTTCAAACGGCAAAGTGGCAATCGTCACGGGTGGCGGGTCCGGAATAGGCAAGCACTCCGCGCTCGCCCTTCTGCACGCCGGATACTCCGTCGTCGTGGCGGGACGCCGCGTCGGGCCCCTGGAGTCGACCGTGGCGGAGGCGGGAGAGGCAGGGGAACGAGCGCTCGCCGTGCCGACGGACGTGGGAAACCCCGACGCCGTTCGCGCCCTCTTCGCCAGGACAAAAGAGCGGTTCGGCCGGCTCGACGTGCTGTTCAACAACGCGGGGTTCGGAGCACCTCCCATACCCCTCGAGGACCTGACCTATGAGCAGTGGCAGGGTGTCGTCGACGCCAACCTGACCGGAACGTTCCTGTGTACACAAGAGGCGTTCAAGATCATGAAGAGTCAGACGCCCATGGGGGGCCGGATCATCAACAACGGCTCCGTATCGGCCCAGGTCCCGCGTGTCAACTCCGCCCCGTACACGGCCACCAAGCATGGCATAGCCGGGCTGACCAAGTCGACGTCTCTGGACGGACGGAAATACGACATCGCATGCTGCCAGATCGACGTCGGCAACGCCGAGACCGACATGACGGGGCGAATGAAGACCGGCAGTGCACAGGCCGACGGCTCGGTCAGGGTCGAGCCGACGTTCGACGTGCGTCACGTGGCGGAGGCGGTGCTGTTTGTGGCGAACCTCCCGCTGGATACCAACGTCCTGTTCATGAATATCATGGCGACAAAGATGCCCTTCGTCGGACGAGGGTAGGTCCTGCCAGTCTCGCGGGCGACTCCAGGCCTGGTAGCACCCCTTGCTCCCCGTTCCCTTACGTGCAGTTGACAGGTAGCGTGTCCCCGCAGCATCTTAGGTGAGGTGGCCAGCCGGACCGACATGAAGACTCAGATACGCCTGCAGCTGAAAGCGCCCACGCCCTTCGCGGAGGGCGCCGGCTTTGGCGAAGTCGGGCCGTACGAGATGCTATACGGGCGGCTTCACTTCGCCGTCGACCCCGAAGCTCCAGCCTATCAGGCCGTCGTGGACCTGGAGCGCGCGCCGCGCAGCCCCTCGGGCCTTGTCGAGTACTCCACCGACGTCGCACTCCTGAGGCCGGTCGATCTGTCCCGGGGCAACCGCCGCCTGATATACGACGTCAACAACAGGGGAAACAAGCGCGTCCTGGTGGCCATGAACGACGCCCTGGGAAGCAACGAGCCTTCCTCCCATGAGCACGCCGGAAACGGGTTCCTGATGCGCCGGGGGTACTCCATAGTCTGGTCCGGTTGGCAGGGGGACCTCCTGCCCGGCGACGGCCGACTGACCATGGACCTGCCCGTCGCTACGGACAACGGCGGCGTGATGACCGGCGTCGTTCGGTCGGAGTTCGTCACCGTCGAACAGGGCGTCGTGACCTTCCCGCTGAGCGGGTCAGCGCCTCAGACGCCCGGCACGGCGCTCTGGACGGTCAACGACTATACGCGGAGCTATGAGGTGGCCTCGCTCGACGCCGAGTCGGCGACCCTCACAGTCCGGGAATACGAGCGCGACCCACGGGTACCCGTCCCCTCGACCGAGTGGCAGTTCGCCACTCTCGACCCGAAGGGAAGAGCCGTCCCGTCCACATCCGACTGCTACGTGCCGGCGGGCCTCAAGCCGGGATGGATCTACGAGCTCATATACACCGCCAAGGACCCGCCGGTGATGGGCCTCGGACTTGTCGGCGTTAGGGACCTGGTGTCCTACCTGTTACACGGTGAGGCCGATGATGACGGCGCGCCGAATCCGCTCCAGCAGGACGGCACCGGAATCGAGAGGGCGTACGCCTGGGGCGTGTCCCAGAGCGGCCGGTTCCTCCGAGAGCTCGTGTACCGCGGCTTCAACGAGGACACCCAGGGACGCCGCGTCTTCGACGGCATCGCCCCCCACGTCGCGGGCGGCGGGCGCGTAACCCTGAACTACCGGTTTGCTCAGCCGGGCCGCTATCCCCGCGAGCACTGCGACCACCTCTATCCGTCGGACCAGTTCCCCTTCGCCTACCATGTGACCACCGACCCGTTGACCGGCAAGACCGACGGCATCCTCAAGCGCCCCGACACCGACCCCCTGGTTGTGCACACCCAGTCCTCGTCCGAATACTGGGAGCGCAGAGGGTCCCTCGTGCACACCGACGCCCACGGGAACGATCTGGGCGGCCATCCGGGTGCCAGGGTCTACCTGTTCTCCAGCAGCCAGCACGGCTCGGACCCGCTCAAGGGGCCCCAGGACGGGCCCTACCGGCACCTGTCCAATCCTAACAAGACGGGCCCCCTACTGAGGGCGCTGGTGGATGCCCTCGACGCCTGGGCAACACATGGGACGGCTCCGCCAGACAGCCGTGTCCCTTCGCTGGCGGACGAGACGGCGGCCCCGGCGGACACGGTGTCCGCCGGGTTTCCACCGGTCCCCGGGGTGTCGTGCCCCACGCGGCCCAGCCGTGTCTATGTACAGGACCACGGGCCGGACTTCGACAGGGGAATCATCTCCACGGAGCCTCCCACCGAAGACATGCTGAGCGAGTACCGACTGCTGGTCCCCCAGATAGACGCGGACGGCAACGAGACCGCCGGTATCCGGACACCGGCCGTCGAGGTCCCCCTGGCCACATACACCGGCTGGAACTACCGGGAGACACCGGAAAAGGCGCTGGCCGGCCTCATCGGCAGCTTCTTGCCATTCGCCAAAACGGACAGCCAGCGGCGGGCCGCCGGCGACTCCCGTCCGGCAATCGAGGAGCGCTACCGGTCGCGGGCTGACTACGTACGGAGGGTCGAGCTGGCCGCACGGCGCCTCGTGGACCAGAGGCTCCTGCTGCAAGAGGACGCCGACCGCTACGTAGACCTGGCCATGCGTGAGGAAGCGTTCGACTGAAGCCTGCCGGGCGGGCTGGTCCACCTCCACGTCCTATCTCAGAATGTGCCGCGGCTACCCGCGTAGCTTGATGGGTGTGTAGATTCTGAGTCGATCTGCCGCTGCCCATGTCTGCATCAAGGGACAGCTCCGCTACCTGGGGACTCAGTACAAAACGGGTTACTTAGGGGACACATCCGCGTCGCCTTACGGTTTATCTAGGTCGCCTTACGGTTTATCTAGATTTTGCCGGCGGTCCGCCGTGGTTGCTTCTCGTAGGACCCACTGCTGGCCTTTTCGAGGGTGGCACCGCAATCGCTCACTCCCACGAGCCCCGCAGACGTCATCGAGGAGACCCTCTCCAGGCTTGAGGAGCCAAATAGCGTCCACATAGTCCAGCAGACTGTGTCCAATCATGGCGGGACCATCGACGTCGCCGGCAAATCGGGTGTGAGTAGCACCCTTAACGTTAGGCTGCCTCGGTGCGGCGATCAGCCTAAGGAAGGGTAGATGCAAGACGAACCGCCTCGTTCAATCGTGGTCGTCGACGACGATAAGATCTTACGATTCACGCTGACGGCACTCCTGGAAGAAGAAGGGTACCGGGTCGAGTCATGTCAGACGGCCAAGGAGGCCATGGGCCGTATAATCACGGGCGCTCCGATCGACGTCGTTGTCTGTGACCTGCAGCTGCCGGACGGCAGCGGACTCCAGGTCCTGTGGGCGTTGAAGAAGATCGACCCGGACGCGGCCTTCATCCTGATTACCGCACACGCTAGCCTTGAGACCGCGATAGAAGCGGTCAATGAAGGCGCATTTGCCTACCACGCCAAACCCCTCGACACGGATGCCCTGAGCCAGAGCGTCAGCAATGCCATAACGCAGCGGCGTCTCGTGATCGAAAACAGGACCCTGTTGGACAGGTTGCAGAGCGCCAACGAGGAGCTGAGGGCGTCCAACACCGCCGAGCTTGAAGAGAAGAACCGCGAGCTTGAGAGGACCTCCCAGGCCAAGACTCAAATCCTCTCAACCGTGACCCACGAGCTGAAGACGCCGCTCACCAGCATTATCGGACATGTCGGCCGGATGCTGCGGCATCCGGGCAGAGTGGGACCCCTGAACGACAGACAGCGGACCTACCTCGAGACCGTCCACAACAGTGCCCAGCAATTGAAGGACCTGATCGATGCCCTTCTGGACGTCGCCGCTATAGAGTCCGATAGCTTCCACTTGAGCCTTACCGATATGGACGTGCAAACGGAGATCGAAGCCGTCGTTGGGTCGATGCGCGACCAGGTCAGCGAGAGCGGGACATCGGTCGTGCTGGACATCCCATCCGGTCTACACAGGGCGAGAGCGGACAGACTCCGCTTCTCTCAGGTTATGGGAAATCTGCTCAGCAACGCCTGTAAATACTCTCCACCCAGCGCGACGACATCGATCACTGCTGAGGAAGAAGACGGGATGATACATATCGATGTGTCCGATACGGGGGTGGGAATCTCCCGGGACGACCTGCCCAGGCTTTTCGGCAAGTTCTTCCGCGTCGACAACTCATCTACGCGCGAGGTGGACGGGATAGGCCTGGGCCTGTTCATCACCAGGCGGATCGTAGAGGCCCACGGCGGCACAATCTGGGTGGAGAGCGAGGGGAAAAAGGGAAGCACCTTCAGCTTTACCATACCGATGGCGAGGGTTGAGGGGCTGCCCGGCGGTGCGGGTCTCAGCGAGGCAGGCGGAGACCGGGAGACGCTCGAGGCCGTCTGGGGAGGGCCCAAATGACGACGGTACTTGTAGCAGATGATGACCGGGACCTCAGAAACCTGCTGTCGGATATTCTCCTGGACGCCGGATACGAGGTGACAGAGGCCAAGGATGGGCGCGAAGCCTTCGAAAAGGCTTGCAGCGAGCGCCCCGACGTTATCCTGCTGGATGTGCAGATGCCGTTCATGGACGGCTTCGAGGTGCTGAGAAGACTAAGGGAAAATCCCGATACCAGAGAAACGCCGGTTGTCATGCTTACCGTAGTGCCGACGGGACAGGGGGCGTTACCCGCGCTGGAACTGGGTGTTACGCATTATCTGATCAAACCCATCGCCTTCGATCTTGTGGAAGTTGCCGTCAAAGTAGCCCTTCGTGAGGCGGGTTCTGAGACCGGCGAAGCGGAGCCCGATTCCGAGTCCGATTCCGAGTCCGATTCCATGCCCCGGGTCTCGACCGTAATCAGGACGGGCAGTCAGCAGTTGAACCAGCTGCTGGGCGGCGGCATACCTCTGGGCTCACTGACCCTGATGGAAGGCACTCCTACGACGGGCAAGACCGTCTTGTGCCAGCACATCACCCATGAGTCGCTGATTGACGGTCATGGCGTCGCCTATTTCAGCTCTGAGGATACGGCCGACCGCCTCCTGGCCCGGATGAGGTCCATCGGTCTGAAGGTGTCGACGTATCTCCACTCCGAGACACTTCGCATCTCTCGCACGCAGGACCCATCCCTCGCCGAAGGGCCCGACTGCGACTACACCCCTGACCAGCTGTTGGCCATGCTGGCCCAGGAGCTGGAGGGCCTTCCCGACAAGTACAGGACCATCATTATCGACGGTGTGACCAACCTCGCCACCTTGAGCCAGGACACGGCCATCTTGCGATTCTTCTCCACGTGTAAACGGCTGAGCGACGATGGGAAGGCTATCATCGTAGTGGCCCAGCCCCACGCCTTCGATGAGAGGATGCTCGTCCGCCTGAGTGATCTATGCGATGCGCACCTCCGGCTACGCGTGGAGAAGATAGGCGCCAAGTCGGCGACCACGCTGGAGGTACTCAAGGCAAATAGCGTCCAGTTGAAGGCAGGCAGCGTGATCGCCTTCGAGGTCCTGCCGGGCGTCGGGATACAGAACATGCCTTTCGGCAAGGTCAAGGTGTAGGCTCCGGCCTTCGACGAGCGCGCCGGTCCGGGGGGGGGTGAGTAAGGTCGAGCGAGATTTGGGGATGCCTCGTTATACGGAGACCGGTTGCCGGGGCGTCCCGCCTGCTAGTCCCCAACCGTGACTCTCGAAGGGACGGTGACCGCCCAGGCCTCATCGTAGCGCTCCGCGCAAGCCGAGACGACGGTCTCAACATCCTCTTCCAGGAGGTATCGTTCAGCCACCAGTTTCCGGGCCTCCTCGCGCACGCGCTCGCGCACGATCTCGCCGGC
>JADFHV010000078.1 GCA_022566975.1 Chloroflexota bacterium | reverse complement strand
CACGCGCATATGATCGTCATAGAGCCGGGCTGGGAACGCGTTGCTCAGGATATCTCGCAGTGGCTCGATCGGGTACGGGGTGAACGGGGGGAGTCCGGGGGTATTCCGACGGCGCCTATCGGGTGATGACTGGAAGCGAGAGCCGCTCGGCCTCCTGAAGGCCGATCGTCGCGGTGTACATGCAGCCCGAGTCCCCATCGTGGATGCAGGCTTCGCGTTCCGGTTCGAGGTCCAGCATGGAGGCGATCAGGTTGGCGTCGAAGAGGCAGACGGCCTTGTGCTGGAGCGCCACGGACCGGAAGGGGCAGTTGAGCAGCTTGATCCGCAGGGTCCCCCCCACGACTTCGGCCTCTGGGAAGAAGTTCTGCTGCTCGAGGACTGCCATCAGCGTGGACAGGCGGCGCTCAAGGTCCTTTCCCTCCACCTCATCTCGGTATTCGCCCCAGGCCTTCTCGGACAGACGCTTGAATATCATCGCAAGAAGCCCATCGCCGTCCCGACCCTCGGTGTCCTCGGCGCTGAGGCTTGACAGCTCCCCGACCACCATGTTCAGAAGGAGGTCGTAGTCCTTGGGCAACGCCTCCTGGCCTTGCTCCGTGAGGAAGAAGGAGTACTCAGGGCGGCCGGTCTTTTTACGGACCTGGTCGAAGGCGACGAGTCGGTCCCTCTGGAGGATGTCCAGATGCCTTCGAATCGTAGCCGGGGCCAGCCCAATGCTCCTGGCCAGTCCGTCTACGGTATCTTTCTCGTTTTTCTGCAGAAGTTGCAGAATTCGAAGGCGAGTGCCTTCCATGCGGTGTGTCTCACTCAGGACTTCCTCAAAGTATATTGTTGACCGAGTAAGCGTGTCAACCCAGTTAAGGGTTTGTCGGCTTTCTTTGCAACAAGACACATGAATTCCTTGACACTCGTTCTGCTCCTTTGCTAGACTGCTGCGTCTTATCAAGCTAGGGGGTCCTTGAAAAGGTGGAATCAGGTTCGCAGGGGAAGCAGGCGGTTCTCGATCCTGAGAGTCAAGAGGCGTCCGCCTGTCAGCATCACTGGGTGCTAGAGAGGCCGGCGGGTCCGACAAGCAGGGGCGTGTGCCGGCATTGTGCCGACGAGAGAGAGTTCCAGAACTATATCGAAAGCTCCTCGTGGCGCTATGACGTCTCGCTTGAGCAGCTTGCGGGCGGCTCCCGTATTCCGGGCGTGAGAGTGCCCAGCGCCGGGCAGAACGCGGGGGAAGACGAGGACGGCTAGCCTTGGTCATACGTCGCTGGGTCACACGCGCCACGGCTGGAGAGGCCGTGGCGTTCTCGTGTCGACCTACCTGAAGAGGTCCCTCGACCGGGGTCTTAGCAACGTGCCGACTCCGTCTGGCTCCGGATCGTAGGGATAGCCCCGCATGATCGCTACGGGGACCTGGACCGCCTTCTCGGTGACCAGTTCAGCGGCCCCCGCCAGCTCGTCCGCTATGGCGATGCTGGTCACCTTCAGGACCATGCCCTGGGCGTCGGGCGTTCCGCGATAGTCCTTTATCGGGTTGATCCCGGCCGCTCCAATGGCGAAATTCACGTGGCCCTCCCGCCACGCCCTTCCGAACGTGTCCGAGATGATGACGGCGACCGTTGTCCCACCGGTGGTGGCTTTGACCTGCTCTCTTATCGCGCGGGCAGACCGGTCCGGGTCGTCCGGAAGGAGTGAGACCTTATCGTCTCCGGGCACGTTGGAGGCGTCGATTCCGGCGTTGGCGCACACGAAACCGTGCTTCGTCTCGGTGATTAGAATGCCTCGTTCGAGGTCCATCCTGACGATGGCGCGGCTCTCCCGCAGCACCAGCTCCACAAGCCTGGCGTCGCGGCCGGTCTGGTGGGCAAACCGCGCCGCGAAGGCCGAGGGCTCGATGCTTGCCAGGTCCTCGATTCGTCCCTCGGCCTTGGACACTATCTTCTGGGTGACGACGAGTATGTCGTCAGCCTCGATCGGCGTCCCCTGCCGGTCAGCGGCCGCCACGATGGTCTCGCCCAGGGGGTCGCCCGGCTCTATCTCAGGGATGCCGGTGATCCCGATGACCTGCACCCTTGGGACCCCGGCGGACGCGCTCTTGCTGGACTCTGGACTCATGTTGATCGCGGTTATAGCATAGGGCGCTGAGTGTGTCAACGGACGCGTGGAGCGTGTGAGGAAGGTGGGATGATATACTCTCGGCTGGTCGCTTCCCGAGGCGGTCATCGGAGGTAACAAGTAAGTAAGTGAGTAGACTGGCATCTGTTGGCCTTCTTTTGGCCCTGTGTACGACTATGTTGGTGGCGTGCTCGAAGGACGAGAAAACCGTCACCGAGGAGCGGTTCAGGTCCCTCCTGACGGCGGACGACATACTGGGCCTCGTCGACGAGGACGTGACCCTGGAGACGATGTTCAACGATATCAAGAAGGCCGCAGCGGACGTCCAGCCCAGCCAGCTCGCTTCCGTCGACCGTGCCTATGCTCTTATCTTCAATACGGAGGACGGCTCGAGAGGCCTTACCTTTACGCTGACGGACTTCGATTCTAAAGATGCGGCGAGGAAGAAGTACGAGCAGATCAAGGCTGCGACCGGCCCTCCGTCCTTCATTGACATGAGCCCCGTGATAGGTGATGCGTCCGCTAATCTCACCCGGAATGATCGCGGCTTCGGAAGCATCGTGATGTTCGTTACCGGGGACAAGAACATCTCCCTGCACACTACGCTCGGCCCGCCTGTGGAGCCCCTGATCGGCCTGGACGATCTCGAGGGCCTGGCCAGGATGGTGGGAGAGAGACTTCGGTGAACGTCTTGAGGAGCCCCCTGTTCGTTCCCGGAAACCGGGCCAACATGCTGGAGAAGGCGATTGGGCTCGCCCCGGACGCCTATGTGCCCGACATGGAGGACTCGGTGCCCCCCGACGAGAAGGCCAACGCTCGGGCGGTGGTGGCCTCCTTCCTTGAGAGGCTCGCCGGTACGGGGACTCGGGTGGTACCCAGGGTCAACAGCCTGGACACCGGGCTACTGGAGGATGACCTGGCGGCGGTGGTAGGCCCCCACATATACGGCGTATCGGTCGGCAAGATAGGCTCGGCAGAAGACGTCGCCAACGTCTCCAGCGTCCTGGACTCGCTGGAGCGGAAGTCCGGTGTCGAAGCGGGCAGAGTCAAGCTGATACCGTGGATAGAGACGGCGAAGGGGATTGTCAACGCCTACGGGATCTGCGCGGCGTCCCCTCGTATCGTGGCCGTAGGGTTCGGCGCCGAGGACTTCACCAACGACATGGGCATCCCAAGGCTAGAGGACGACTCGGAGGTCGATTACGCCCGGAGGGTAGTGTGCGTGGCGGCCAGGGCGGCCGAGGTACTGGCGCTGGATACCCCTTTCTTCGGCTTCCGTGACCCCGAGGGCCTCAGAGAGAGCGTCCGGGCGGCCAGGCGCTACGGGTTCTCGGGGAAATTCGCCATCCACCCGGCGCAGGTGGATATCATCAACGAGGGATTCTCGCCGTCCCAGGATGAGATCGAACACGCCCGGCGAGTGGTGGCCGCCTTCGAGGAGGCGGAGCGCCAGGGCAAGGGCGCCACGTCGCTGGACGGCCAGGTCATAGACGTGCCGGTCGTCCGCAGAGCCAGGAGCCTGCTGGACGTGGCGAAAGCTATGAAAGAACGGGACCGCTGAGGATGCGGAGTACGCAGAGCATTGACCATCCTCGGCGGTCACATATGAATCGTAACGGCAGAACGGACTCAGATGTCTTCTGAGCCGAAGGCGAAGAATCTGGAGGGCGGGCGCCCAGCAGCCCTTCACTTGAGTACCAGCAGCATGATGTACCTCAACCACCCCAGACCCTTCGCTTCGCTCAGGGTGACACAATGCCAAAGCAGCGAGTCACGGCGCTCCCCGCCCCTCGGCGGTAAGGCCTGGAGGCCGATAGCTGATCACTGACAACTCGTAATGGACAAAATCAGCCTCGAAGGGATGGTCTTCTACGGCTACCACGGCGTCGGCGCCGCGGAGCGAGAGCTCGGCCAGCGCTTCGTCGTCGACATCGAGGTGGAACGGGACCTTCGCGTCGCCGGTCTCTCGGATGACCTCGAAGACACCGTCAACTACTCTCACGTCTACAGGGCCGTCAAAGAGATAGTGGAGGGCCCCAGCCGCAGGCTGCTGGAGAACGTCGCCGAGGCCATCGCCGAGAGAGTCCTTGGGAACTTCGACGTGGAATCGGTCCGCGTCACGGTCAAGAAGCCTGAGGTCCCGATGAAGGGAAGCATCCTGGCCCACGCCGCCGTCGAGATCTTCCGGCAGCGGAGTTGAGCACGCGATGCCTCGCGGTCCGGCTAGCTGCCACGGACACCGGCCCACCAGACCGGACGCAAGCTAGCTGCGCGAGCCCCTACAGCGCGTCGGGGGCGGCGGCGATGGCGTCGAGGTCGGCTCGGGTGTATGAGCCGAGGCTGCGGAAGTCCAGCTCAATGTAGTTCTTGGTCCACTTCATGGCGATCCTGACGGCCTTGCGGTAGCGCTTCTCGCCCGCGGCGAATGCGGCCTTGGACTTCTCGTCGCTCTCGTCCACCGTTGCCTTCAGCCGGGCCAGAATATCCTCGACGTCCTCCTGGAGTAGCCTCTTGACCAGCGCCGTGTCGTGGACCTCGCCGGTCTCCGTGTCCCTGGCGCCGTGGATGATCCGCTGGGCCGTCTGGGCCACCGAGATCCTCGCGGTCGCCAGGTCCTCCATGAGCGCAGGGTGGACGCCGGGCTTGCCCTCCAGGCTGTCGATGCCCTTGGCGCCGCGGCCGGTCAGCCACCCCTCGACGTACTCGATGAGCGTCCGCGTGTTGCGCCGAGTGCCCTCCACCGTGATCGGGCCATCGGGGACCTCTATCTGCACAGGATAGTTGTCGGGGTCCCGCATCTCCGGCGTCGGCTCCCAGCCGGTGCCCCACCACTCCTTGAAGGGATCGGCCGCCGTCTTCATGTGGTAGATGTGGGCTACCCACCCCCGGAGAAAGCCCTGCCTCGCCTCCCACTCCTTGTCCGCCTTGATGGAGGCGGCGGCGACCCTGTTTACCTCGTCGTCGCGGTCGGGGAGGGCGGTCGCCATGCCCCCGATGGGGACGGCGCCCCGCTTGAGACAGATGGCCACGAGGCGGCGGAAGATGTTGGCGATGAAGTCCGTGGTCTTGATGTCGACGCCGAAACGGTCCGGCCAGACGGAGGCCGGGTCCGCCATGATGTATTCAAGGATGCTGGCCTTGAGGTCCCAGCGCGCTGCGTTCAGTCCCGCGGCGTAGGGTCCCAGGGCGTACAGGGTCTCCTCCATCTGGTAGACTATCGGCAGCGACTCCACCAGGACGATGGCCTTTATCACCGCGTCGTCGGGGAGCTTGAGGTATTCGCGGCTGGCGTCGAAGAAGTCGCGCCAGAAGGCGGCCTCCTCCGCCGTCTCCAGCTTGGGCAGATAGAAGTACACTCCCTGGCCACGCTTGATCTGGGCTCTTCCGGCGTAGAAGAGCGTCAGGGCGGTGCCGAGTATGGCCGCGGAGACCGGGGCGCCGTCGATGGTCACCTCCGGCTCGTAAAGGTGCAGCCCCCGGTCTCGGTGCATGAAAAACGGAATCTCGCCGTCCTGCAGCGTGTAGCGGCGGTCTCTTGCGGGATTGTAGAAGGAGAGCGTCCTCTCGACGGCGCCAAGGCGGTTGCGCGCGACCGCGATCGTATCGACCAGCCGATGTCCGGCCGAGTCCTCGTCGTCGTCCAGGTCTCCCTCAGCCCTGGTCCCATCGGGGCCCGGGTTCAGGGCGTTGATGAACATGGAGGTCAGCGAGGCCGGCCCGGATATCTCTATCCCGGGCTTCCTGAGCTCCTCGGGGACCTCTGGGACCCTCCAATCGCCGGTGTTGGCCTCGCTTACCGCGGGATGGGCCGGCTGGCTGCCCTTGTGGGCGCGCTCCAGCATCTCCGCGCGTTTGGCCATCAGCCTCGTTATCTCGGGTGAAAACCTGTCGTGCAGGGACGTCAAATAGTCCACGAACTCGGCGGTCAAAAGCTCCGCCGCACCCTCGACCGGGGCGTAGCTGACTCGGTCGGTTGCGACTGTGACCATAACGTATCTCCTACATCTACTGGTGTTCCCGCCCTGGCGGCATGGCGCCCGCCGGGGCAGGGATTGTCGCTTCGCTAGGTGGGGTATCGAGCCTGGACGCCGGTATCAAGGCGCGGCCTTGGTGGCGGAACGGGTGACACTATACTAAACATCGCCGGGTAAGGGAACCCATGAGGAAAAAAGGCGAGGCTAGGACCTAGGTTGGTTACGGAGTAGAGGCGAGTGGGATGCGGGTTTCGGTGACGCAGCCAACGTTGCGGCGGCTATAGCACCATCGGGATGGGCCGCAGCTCGCGCCGCAGCGGGTCCAGGGACAGGCCCAGGGACTCAAGGGTGGTCGCGCCGAGCAGATTGCTGTCGCCCTCCTGGCCGAAGATGACGTCGGCCCCGCCGACTCTGTCCTCGTAGCGGAACAGCGCGATCCCCTTTTGCCGGACGATCTTGGTGCCGTCCGCCAGCCTGAACTCCTGCCAGTCCAGCGGCCCAATGCCCAGTCTGTCCAGCACGGCAGACGGGACCACTGAGTGGACCGCGCCGGAGTCGATCAGGAACTCGACAGGCTCCGTCTCATCTGGACTGGCGGGGTTACCGACCTCTAATTCCAAGAACGTCAGCGCCATCTTTCAAACTCGTTTCGTCTGAGGTGCCACATCCCTGATTATACACTTGGGCCAGCTTCGATGTGCCTGATGTACCGCTCTGCGGACTCTCGCACGGCCTCCTTCGCCCCGCTGAGGATGTTTCTCCCCCACCAGCCTCCGTAGATGCGATCGAAGGGGTAGGGCTCGACCGCGGAGACGATTCGACGTACCGAGGCGGCGGACATCGGAATCAGGTTCGGGTAGCTGGTCATGAAACTGGCCTTTGTCCGGTCCATCACGACGGTGATAGTGTCGCCGACCAGCAGAGCGCCCCTGCCGTCCGCACCGTCTGCCCAGTGGACGACGGCACTTCCTGGGAAGTGCCCGCCGCACTGGATGAGGGTAACGCCGGGCACAAGCTCCAGGGGATGGCCGTCCCAGAAGCGGACCACGGGGTCCGGTCTCATTACGAACGATCTATCGGCGACTGGGACGTATATGGGTGCTCGGCCGAACGCGTGGCTCCAGCTGACCATGCTGTCGTAGAAGTGAGGGTGCGACAGACATATGGCCTGAATACCTCCCAGGGAGCCGATCCTGGCTATGGCTTCATCGTCCAGGTAGCTCACGCAGTCGTACAGGACGTTGCCGTGGGCGGTCTGCACCAGGAGGGCGCGCTGGCCGATGCTGAAGCCGGGCGTGATGCCGATGCCGGTCAGTCCAGGCTCCTCCTCTCGCATCTCGATCGTGTATCCGGCAGCGCGCATCTCCGCCATGGTTGTCCACTTCTGGCCGTCCCACCCGACGTATTGTCGCTCGTCCTGGCAGATTGGGCAGCTAGCCGGAGGGGCGTCGCCCTCCGTGAACTCGACGCCGCAGGTCGCGCAGATATAGTTCTCCATGTCTCCATCATCGCACTGAGTTTGGTGAAGGATTCCAAGACTATTGGTCGCCGATACGGCTGTCAAGACGCTGGCGACGGCAGTCGCTCAGAGCCCGCGTCGGCCTTCTTGCATCGCGGGTGTTGCTGTGCAAGACTGAATTCGAGTGGCCGGGTCCGAGAGGGAGCAGGAGAGGACGACATGCCCAGGAAGCGAAAGCCGACGACCGTCGGCGCGCTACGCAAGAGCGGGTACAAGGCTCTCAGCGTCAAGCAGGAGATGCGCAAGAACCTCATACACACGCTCAAGAACGGGGCCGAGCTTTTCCCTGGGATCATCGGGTTCGAGGACACCGTCATCCCTCATCTGGAGACCGCGCTGCTGGCGGGCCAGGACATCATCCTTCTCGGCGAAAGGGGCCAGGCCAAGTCGCGACTGATCCGCCACCTGGTCTCGCTGCTCGACGAAGAGATACCCATCATGGCCGGCTGCGAGCTGAACGATAACCCCTATGACCCTATCTGCCGGGCGTGCAAGGAGAAGCTGGCCGCCGACGGCGACGATGCGAAGATCGATTGGCTGCCAAGGGAGGAGCGGTACTCGGAGAAGCTGGCCACTCCCGACATCTCAGTGGCGGACCTCATCGGCGAGATAGACCCCATCAAGGTGGCCGAGGGCCGCTATCTCTCGGATGAGCTGACCATCCACTACGGGCTGATCCCGCGCACCAACAGGGGGATCTTCAGCATCAACGAACTGCCCGACCTCTCGGAGCGCATACAGGTCAGCCTCTTCAACCTCATGGAGGAGCGGGACATCCAGATCAAGGGCTACCGCATCATGCTGCCGCTGGACATCTTCCTTGTCGCCACCGCGAACCCGGAGGACTACACGAACCGCGGACGCATCATCACGCCTCTCAAGGACCGGTATGGCGCCCAGATTCGCACCCACTACCCCAAGAGCC
>JADFHV010000077.1 GCA_022566975.1 Chloroflexota bacterium | reverse complement strand
TTGAAGCCCACGTCGGCGAGCATCTGCTGCTCGGCGGCCCGTTGGGCCCTCAGCTCCTCGCTCTTCAGTGTGATGAGCTTCACCACGACCTCGCGGTCGGGGTCCCAACCGGCTTCCTCCAGCAGCGCCCTCGCTTTGTCCGGGTCGAAGGGGTAGAGCTGGTTCCATTCGGGTTTCTGATACCAGCCGTGGGTCATGAATGAGTTGACTACGGTGCCGTTGCCGGCTCTGAAGGCCGTTATCAGCTTCTCCCGGTCAAGGGCATACAGGAAGGCCTGGCGGATCCGCGGGTCCCGCAAGTCCTCGGCCTTACTGCTGAAGGCGTAGGAGTGGATTCTGAAGCCCTTCGTGCCGACCACCCTAAGCCGAGGGTCCCGAATGGCAGCCTCGAACGTCTCCGTCGTGGGCAGGGTTCCGCCCGTTGCAATTATGAAGTCCACCTCTCCTCGCTGCATGGCTACCTGGGCGACGTCGATGGACAGGATGGATCTGAAGATGATCCTGTCGATAACCGGCCTGCCGAAGAAGTAGTCGGGGTTGGCCTCAATCTCGATAAACTGGCCGGGTAGGAACTTGACGAATTTGAAGGCGCCCGAGCCCACCAGGTCCTTCGTGAAGTAGTCGTGCTGGATGAGCTCTTTGGGCGGAACGTCGCCGAGAATGTGCTCCGGCAGGATAGCAAACCGAGACTGGCCCGAGGAGTTTATCAAGAACAGGCCGTTGGGAAACTCCTGGTCAAACCTGATGGTGTAATCGTCCACCACGACTATGCCGGCCACCTCGCTGGTGTTTCCATCAATGTAATCCTGGGCCCCTTTTATGACGGTGAGGGCCCCGATGTTCTTGCTCGTGGTGTCCGGCGTGAGGTACGACTTGAATGTAAAGGCCACATCCCTAGCCGTCACCGGCTGTCCATCGTGCCAGAGGGCGTTCTTTCGGAGGAAGAAAGTGTAGGAGGTGCCATCGGGGGCGATCTCCCACCTCTCGGCCAGGTCCGGAGCCCACTTTCCATTCTCTGGGTCCGGCATCAGCAGCCGAGAAAACACGAGATCATGAATCCAAGTCTGGGTCACTGTAACCGACGTGTGCGGCATGAAGTTTGGCAGGTCCTCGCCAAAGGACAGCGTGAAAACCTTCTCCCCAGCCGTGGTCGGAACAGGCGTAGCCACCACCACCACCGGCTGCGGGGGGGGTATCGCCTGGACCGCGGCCTGAACGACGGCCTGGACCTCAGCAGCGGTTAGCGGGGTAGGCGCTTTGGCCGCCACCGCCGCCACCGCCTTGCCAACGAGTTGCTCGATTTCCGTCGCGCTGACCGCTGGGGTGCTTGCCGCGGCCACGGCGGCCTCCACCAACGCCCTGATCTCCTCGGGGCTGGTACCGGCCGGGACCGCGCCCGTCACCGCCTTCTCCACCAATGCACTAATCTCAGCGGAGGTAGGCCCCGCCGGCGCGGGGGCAGGGGCCGGAGCGGCCGCCGCCGCCGCCGCTAGCTCTGCGCGAACGATGTCGCGAACCTCCGAAGTGCTGGCCCCATCATCGCCGCCGCACGCGACGGCCGCTATAGCTATGAGCGCGATTACCGAACCTAAAGTCAGTCGTATTCGTCCGGTGTTCATGCTGCGTCTCCTCGCTGAGAGCAAATTCAATAACCCCTCACCAGGCACTCCCCCTCGACTTTGAAAGAAGTACCTCCACAGCGTATTAAACTTGAGATTTCTACGATTGCGATAGAGTAGGCTTTGAGCCGCGATGTGTCAAGCGGGGCGCGCCATCTCGGGTAGTTTAACTCGGAATCAACCACCACGCGGCAGAGCGAGTATACCCCATCAAGGCCCCGCGTGTAGGCGGGCCCAGGCCGCAAAGAAGCCTTTCAGCAGGACACGCAAGGTTAACAACGTGGCACAACGGGACTATGAGCCTCCCGGTCCCCACCCCAGCCTCACAGGCAACGGCCCAACAGTATTCAGAGCGAGCCTTTGTGGCGATTGAACCACTGGCTCGCCTCCAGGGCTGCGCTCCGAAAGAAGGGAATCTGCTGGTCGGTCGTCATGTCGGTGTGCAGAGGAGTAATGGAGATACGGTTGTTCCGCACCGCCGTCACGTCGGTGCCAGGCTCCGACAAGCCCGAGCGGCCGTACCTGACCATGTAGTACTGCCTGCGCTCGTCCTGGAATTGCTGGATTGTCGGGCGGTAGACATTCTGGCCCAGGCGGGTGACCTCCACGCCCTCGAGCAAATCCAGCGAGACGCCAGGTACGGAGACATTCAGCAACATGGGCCTGGGCAGGGACTCCTCGGCGACGGCCCGGGCCAGGAACCGGGCCATCAGGGCGGCCACCTCCAAGTGAACTGACATAACAGAAGTAGCAGCAGCGGAAGTAACGGAAATGGCGACCGACGAGGTGCCCCTGAGATAGCCGTGAAGAGCCGCGCCCATGGTCCCAGACAAAAGCACAGCCTCTCCCATGTTCTCGCCGTGGTTTATGCCTGATATCACCAGGTCGAAGGAGCCCAGTTCCAGGGCCTCGATGGCCAAAACAACGCAGTCGCCGGGGGTCCCTCGCACTGAGTAGGCCTCCACACCTTCGATTTGGGAGAGAGCTTTCTCGACCGGTATGGGCTGTATCAGGGTTGTGGCCGCTCCAACACCGCTCTGGTCCCGGTCGGGGGCCACCACCACAACCTTACCCACGTCCTTCAGCGCTTCGGCAGCAGCCCACAAACCCGGTGAGTAAATACCATCGTCGTTGCTAAGCAGGATTCTCAACAGGCAGTCCTATCTAGTCTGACATCCAGCGGTCTCCCGTCGGCCTCCGCCGGACATCCCGGTTTGGGCTGTACATTAGTCAGTACGCGGATGCTGTGTCAACCGCCGCCGCGTGCCCGCCACAGGTAGCGTGGCGTTTGTGTCAACGAAATTGGAGCATATCGGGCCACGGAAGCGAAACGATCTGAAAAAGAGGACACGCCCCGCCTACAGGCTGGTGACCCGACCGAGTTAACGGTATCACACCTCTGGGAAAGGGCCTAAGCAGCTGGCGGAATCTGGGTAGCCAAATGTACGAGTCCTGCCTTAATGTGCCATGACCCCGCCGTCGACAATGAGCTTAGAGCCAATGACGTGAGAAGCTTCGTCGGAATCACAGAGAGGCGCTGCTCGAGGAGGGGGGGCTATGGGGCGTCACCATCGCCTTCCTCGCCCTCGCCTGAAGCCCCAGGCCGCCATCCTGCGGTCACCGCCACAAACTGCTGCTCCAACCGGGGAGATAACACGACTCATTAACGCGAATCGAGAATAGTCATCCATCACCGTAACTAGGTAGTAGTAGCCCCAGCCGATCACCTTGAAGTAGGAGGCATCGGTGGCCCACATCTGGTGAGGGTCCGTGGTCTTGCGGTGGTACTCCCCACCCGCGGCCAGCCGCGTCTCAGGCCTCTTCACCAGACCCTCCCTGCGCAGGATACGGCAGACGGTTGACTCGGAGACGGAAAACCCTGGTCTGTCTGTGATCCAGGCAGCTAACTGACGGTAGCCTCTCCATAGCCAGCAGGTGCTGGCCCAGTCGGACGGGCCGGAACACGGGTAGCCAGCCCGAGCCGTGTTCGGCTAAGATGGCGAGGACCATCGAAACGCCGGCCGGGGGACGAGGCCAGGAGGGGAACGAACGCAATGGAGCCCGTCAAGGTACAGGTCTTCTCCGACTACATATGACCCTGGTGCTATATCGGCCTGGAGAGGGTCGAACGACTGCGCAACGAGTACGATGTGGACGTGGAGTGGAAGGCGTTCGAGCTGCGGCCGGGCACGCCGCCGGAGGGAATCCCACGGCCCTTCAAGCCGGGCGAGAGCAACGAGTTTACGGGCCACATGAAGGACCAGGCCGAGGCCGCCGGGCTTACGATGCGGCGCCAGCCCCTGACTCCCACCACTCGTCCCGCTCTGGAAGCCGCCGCTTACGCCAAGGACCGCGGCAGGTTCGATGAGTACCACAAGGCGGTGTTCAGGGCCTTCTGGGAGGAGGGTCAAAACATTGGCGACCCGGACGTGCTAAGGGCGATCCTGGAGTCCTGCGGACTGGACTGGGACGAGTTCGGCCCGGACGCCAACAGGCGCCGGTACGCGCAGCAGGTGGACATCGAGCTGGGCGAATCGCGGGGCTATGGAATCCGGGGCATTCCCGCCTTCATCCTCGACAGATACCTGCTGATGGGCGCTCAGCCGTACGAGGTGTTCCAGCAGGCGATGGATCAGATCCAGGAAGACCGGGGCGGCGAACGGTAGCCGGCCATACTATCCCTCTCTACCCATCGTTCAGCTTGCTCTGGACGAATATGCGCAGGGCACCCTGGTTGGCGATGCCAAGCCTCAGTGACTCGTTGCCTTCGCGGTCGATAAGAACGGTGGTCGGCAGGCTGGTAACCCGGTAGTCCCTGCTTATCCGGCCGGTCTCGTCCAGGCCCAGCGGATAGGTGACACCCGTAGTCTCGGCAAAGGCCCGGGCGCTCCTCTCCGATTCTCCCAGGGCTATTCCCACAAAGACGACATCCTCGTCCCTCATCTCCTCCCACATCTCCTGGAAGTCGGGCATCTCCGCGCGGCAGGGTGGGCACCATGAGGCCCAGAAGTTGAGGACGACCACCTTTCCCCGGAGGTCCGACAGGCGGAGAGACTGCCCGTCGAAGAGGGTCAGCTCGAAGTCGTGGACCGGAAGACCCGAGCCGCGTTCGACCGTGCGGGCCGATGTCCTGGTCCTCGTCACAGGGGTCGGTCCGGGAGTCGGGGTGGAGACGTCGGGCGTCGGGCCTGCGGGTGGAGAGGCCGTCTCCTTGCTCTCAGGCTCTTCGTGGGCCTCGGGTGACGGAGAGGCGGCGTCCGGGCCGGAGCAGGCAGCCGCCAGACCGGCCACCGCGCAGACCAGTATCAAGAACACCCAGGCTCTCATCTGCATGGGGCCTGACCAACGAAACGTATGATGCTGCGCGGGTGGCGATGCCGTCGGGCTCCCATCGACGGCCGTGCGCCGGCCGGAAGATTGATGTATGCTGCCGTCCATCATCCGGTTAGGAGGTCCACCCATGAGTCCCCGAATCATGCTCGCGCGGCTTACGATGCTTCTCGCCGTCGCCTGTGGGGTCATAGCGGTTACCGTGGGCTTTGCCGACAAAGAGTGGAAGCTGGGTGTTACGGGGTGGTTCGAGGGAGGGGCGCTGCTGGCGATCCTCTCGGTCGTCATGCTCGCCGACGAATACTTCGAGCGGCGCAGCGGCACCGGCTAAGGGGTGCCGCCTTTGGACCTCCATCAGGGCCCCCTGAAGCCCTGCAAAAGGTGCCACTGGTCCAGCGGCCAGTAGCGGACCCAGGCCCGTCCGATGACGTTCTTGGCCGGCACGGGGCGCCAATCGCCAGACGGACGTCCGAGCCTGGGCCGCGAGTCGTCGCTCCGAGGCCGGTTGTCTCCCAACACGAAGTAGGAGCCCTCCGTGACGGTTATTACGTCCATGTCGCGTCCGCCGTGGTGGGTGATATAGGGCTCGTCGAGCGGCTGTCCATTTACGAAAACCTGGCCCCCCTCGATCTGTACCGTGTCGCCGGGCACGCCTATTACCCTCTTGACGAAGTCCCGAGTCTCGTCTGGAAATCGGAAGACCACGATCTCACCGCGATGGGGCGGCTGGAACGGGAAGAGGTACTGCTTGGCCCCGTCGACGAACGGGAGGAAGCTCGGCAGGTCCTTCGGGTCAAACCTGAGGTAGACCAGCCTGTTGACCATCAGGTGCTGCCCCCCGGCCAGCGCCGGCTCCATGCTCGGACCCTCGACCCGGTAGTTCTGCACACTGAACCGGAGGGCCAGGAAGATCAGCAGGGCCAGTATTACCGTCTCTATCAGCTCTCTTACTAGCGTTCTCACTGTATCGGCTGTTGCCCTCCTGGTGAGTCTCGGTCCCGCTTGAGACCATTATAAGGCTCGGCGGAATTCCTCGTCAGGACCCGGGTGCAGACCCTCCGACGGCATCGCGTATGATGTACGGGGGCTCTGCCAGGGAATGGTCCGACAACGGGTACTCCCATCAAACGGTGACATGGAGCTTGACGACGCGAAGCTTGTAGCACGCAGCCAGGACGGGGACCTGGCCGCGTTCAACGGGATAGTCGAGCGCTACCAGACCCAGGTCTACAACGTGGCCGCGCGGATCCTGGGCAACCGGACGTCGGCCGAGGACGTGGCCCAGGAGACCTTCGTCTCCGCCTATAAGGCCATTGGCCGGTTCAGAGGGGGCAGCCTGCGGGCGTGGCTCCTGCGCATCGCGTCCAATCTCAGCATCGATAACCTGCGCGCCTCGCGGCGGCGCCCTGAGGCCTCACTCGACGAGGCCCTCCTCAGTTCCGGGTTCCAGCCGGTCTCCAGAGAGGAATCCCCCGAGCAGCGGGTCCTGGCGAATGAGCTGGCCGGGGAGATCCAGCGGGCGATCCTATCGATCCCCGACGACCAGCGCACGGTATTGGTGCTGATAGACGTCCAGGGGATGAGCTACGAGGAGACGGCGGACTCGACCGGGGTGTCCGTCGGAACGGTCAAGTCGCGGCTCAACCGGGCCCGGCGACGTGTGCGCGACCACTTGAGACAACATCGGGAACTTTTGCCCGAGAGATTCCGTCATATATAGCCATGGGGGTTAAGGTGGCCTGGTTGCTGAACAGACACAGCCGTCTTCGAGGTCTGATCTCGGCCTACGTTGACGGTCAGGTGACCGAGTCGGAGCGGAGCCGGGTCGAGGCGCACCTCGCCGGCTGCGAGCCGTGCCGGTCGGACCTCGAGAGCCTGAGGACGACGGTAAGCCTGCTAAGGGCGCTTCCGGAGCTACGGGTCCCGCGCTCGTTCGCGCTCCATGAGGCGCCCGCGCGGGTCACGCCGACCTCGCGGCTCCTCTGGGGCACCCGACTCGCCACGGCGGCCGCGGGCTCGCTGGTCGCCGCCCTGCTGATCGGAAACGCCGTGGGGGTCTTCGTGCAGTCCGGCCGGGTGTCGGGACTCGACGGAGCAGCTCCTGAGGTGGCCGCGGCAAAGGTTGCACCACAAGCGCAGGCGCCGTCGACACCCGCCGCGCTTCCCTCCCCCGCGCCCGCACCGGAAGTGGCAGCCGCGGCGGCGGCACCACCGCCAGCCGCGCCGGCTGCGCCCGTCGCAGCCATGGCGGCACCCGCCCCTGCTGTGGCCGACGCGGACGCCGGGGAGGAAGCCGTCGAGGAGGAGGCGGAAGAGGCGCCCGTGGCGGGAAGACGGGAGGTCGAGACGGCGACCGCATCTGAGCTACCCACACCGGCTCCGGAGCCAGCGACCAGACTGGCGACCCCGGCGGTGCGCGCGGCCGAGGCGGCCGTTGTCGAAGAGGACGAGGCGGAGCCGGACACCGACGACGGCCTGAGGGTGCCCCTGTGGCAACTGGAGGCGGCAGCCGGCGGTCTGTTCGCCCTGCTGGCGGCGGCTACCGGCTGGCTGGCTTTGAGAAGCCGACGCCGGCCGTTCTAGGCGCGTCGCCGAGGACTTGACGGTGCCAAGGACACGTCGGCATCCGGCACAAGACTCAGATGGAACAAACCCCTGACGCGTCGCGTCTATATATATGAACGGGCCGGAAAGCCTGTACCAGAACTCTCAAGTCGGGGAGATAACCAGGAGGAACGAGATGATAAGGACCAAGGTGATGAGAAGGACCAAGGTATTGGGTATAGCGGTGGGACTCGCGGTGCTGCTGGCGACCGTCGCGGTCGCCTGCGGTAATGGTGACGACTCGGATGAGACGGGCGCCGGTAGCTCTCCGGCCGGGACGGCCGCAAGCCCTGCGGTCGGCGCCCCGGGAGGCGCGGCGCAGATAGCGTCGGCGACCGGCGGCACCTCACCGGCCGACGTGGCGCTGGTGCGAGCGGCCGCTAACGGCTCCTCGCAATCGGGGATCTGGGTGACCGGACAGAGCTCCGTTACCCTGGAGCCCGACCTGGCGCTGCTGAACATCGGCGTCGAGACCTTCGCGCTTACGGTGGCCCAGGCCCGCGGCGATGCCGCCACGGCCATGGACGCGATCGTAGCCGTCCTCCGGGACCGGAACGTCGAGGACAAGGACATCCAGACCCGCTCCTTCAGCATCACCCCGCAGTACGAGTTCACGGAGGCGCTCCAGGGCGGGGTCCGGGTCCGCAAGCAGGTGCTCGTGGGATACCGGGTCAACAACTCGGCCGCTATCAAGATCCGCGACCTGGACGCCGTCGGGCCTATCATCGATGACGTGGCGTCCGCCGGCGGCGACGCGACTCGAATCAACGGGATAAGCTTCACGGTGGACGACACTGAGGCCTTCGCGGACCAGCTCCGGGAAGGGGCCGTCAGAGACGCACTGGCCAAGGCGCAGCAGTTCGCGGACCTGACCGGCGTATCGCTGGGACAGCTCGTCTTCATCACGGAGTCCGGCGGCGGCGAACCCGTGGTCCGGGACTTTGCCGTGCAGGCGTTCGCGCTCCGGGCCGAGGCCGCGGCACCGCCCACGTCCATCGGCGGCGGCGAGCTTGAGCTGCGGATGGCGGTGCAGGCGGTGTTCTCCATCCAGT
>JADFHV010000076.1 GCA_022566975.1 Chloroflexota bacterium | reverse complement strand
TCGACAGATAAGACAGCCCTACCCAAGTTCCCACGGTCAACGTAAAACGCGAAGCGCCAGACAACCTGCCCAGGTGTGTCCTCCACTAATTCGGCAGCCGCATCCACCACAACGACGTTCGACAGTGCCTCGGCAACGGGTCGAGTCTGGCTAACCATTGACAAGGCGACGTCAGGAGTAAACCGTGTATACAAATGCTCGAGCTCCCATTCTTCGGCCTTCTCGCTAACCCACTCCTCCGCAGGCGCCTCATACTCTATCCCTACAAAGAGACCTGTAAGACCCACCCCAGGTCTGCTCTGCCAATCCCCCAAGCTAGCGCTAATCACGAACTTTTTGCCCCAAGGTGACTCGAACAGCCCGAGAATCCACCACCGGTCCAGGGCCCACTCAGCAGTCCAGTCCAACTCGCGCTCGTAAGGAAACATGGCGTCGAACATTTCTCTAGAGTTGCGGACCACCTCTATGGCCCGCTCAGGTGTATTTGGCAAAGTTTCAGGTAACGGTGAGCAACCAACCCACGCCTGCCGCTTCTTAGCCTTGTCGATGTAGTCCCTGGCCAGGAGTCCTTCCACCAAAACCGTCGGTTCGATGTCCATCTCCAACTCAACGGTCAACTCAACTACCCGGTCAAAGTCGCGCTGAGCCTCACCACTCTGATCAAGGAGAGCGTAGGCTACTCCCCGATAGGCATAGGCATCGCGATAGCGAAGATCACTGATCTGCTTGTCTACTTCAAGCCTGTGGCGATAATACTCCGGTGGATCGGCGCGGATGGCTTCCTCGAGCCGAATGAACTTTGAGAAGTCTTGGATGGCTTTTTCATATTCGCCCAAGTCGAGGTAGACACTGGCCCGTTCTTCGTACGCATACGAATATTCTGGATCGAGCTTGATTGCGGCGCTGTATTCTTCCGCAGCTCGCTGGCAATCGCGATCGTTATAGTAGAAACCGCCTTGGAGTATATGGTGAAACCGAAGGTCAGGAGTGGGGGTGATGTTGCGGCTTGATTCCCCGCAAGCGGACATCACCGAGACCAGAAGCACCGCGAGTATTGAGGCTTTCATCGCTGCTGGGTGTTGGTACGGGGAGACTAATCCCTGTAGTAAATCAACTGTGCGTTGCGAGTTATCTCGATGTTTGCGAGGCCGAACAGTCCGAAACGAAGGCGCAGGACATATTCCGCAGCCTCGTCCCCTTCATGTTCGACAAATACATAAACTCTAGCCTCGGTTGACCTCCCGCCCAATCTCGGAGCGGATGAACTCTGGGGGAACCGCTCATGGTCGTCGTACCAGACCCTGATGCGGCCGTACCAGATTGGCTCTTCGACCTGAACTGTGTGTTCGCCGTATAAGACGACCGTCGTATGTTTGGGCTGAGACCTACTGCGTACAGCCAGCACAACGGGCCGCACCAGCAGCCACAACAACCCAACCGGTAGCAAGACAGATACGATTGTGATCGTCAAGAGCCAGATACAAAAGCCCCATGCGACCTCAGCCCACTCATTACCGACCACCCAACGACGTGTAGCGTTCCGTAAGCCTCTCATCACCGTTGTCCTTTGCAGGCGGTGGCCGTAAGCAAGACGACGACAATCAGAGAACGCATAATGGGAAGCCCCCTGGTGGCGGGCACTGGTTCTTGCGACAGAAACCATTACCAACACTAGGGCCAATTGGGGGCAGGGGACGAACCCGCACCCAGTCCCAGAGTGCTCGTAGAAGGCTTGCCTCTGTCGCGCCACGATTATAGCAGCAACCATCCCAGGCCCCGAGTAGCAGGAACCCACATAGAAGCGATTGAGAGCTCAGTGGCGACAGCAATCGAACGAGGTCAAAATAGGTGGCGCTTGTTCGGAAGGAGCTTGGGACGGAACAGGGAAGTGCCTTGGGAAATACCTCTGTAAGATGAGCCCTGCGCTCTCATCGCAGGTAGCCGTAGGATTCCGTTTCAAGGGGTAGATAGCCTCACAGGGGCTGGCTGAGCCCTTTTATGAGGACCGATCCGTCAGGGGTACCCCTAGCTTCCTCTCCGGCCATTGTTTAAGCCCAACCCCCCCCAGATACCACCAGATACCCTCAGCCGACTTCGTTGACCACCACTGACCGGAACACCCCCACCCACAAGTAGCAACTAAGGTCGACCTCTACACGACCCTCTCCGGCTAAGTGTCCGAACTAGCTCGCCGCCGGCTTCCCTTGGCGTACCTACGCTCCGACGTCTCCCGTGCTGAACCTGAGGCCCGTCGTCCGCTTCTAACGACTCGGGGGTGACCTAGGGCGCCTTTCCACCCTCTGGGTAACGTACCTCGGATGCAAGAAATAGGAGATAAGGGGCAATAAGGGGCAAAAAGGGCAGACTCAGGTGATGCTCGACAGTAGACGCTAGGACAGGAGCCGTTGTGCACCCCAGTGTCATGGGCTTTATGGCGGAGGGGGTGGGATTCGAACCCACGAGGAGCTTGCGCCCCCAACGGTTTTCAAGACCGTCGCATTCGTCCACTCTGCCACCCCTCCATGCTAGTCCCATTGTAGTAGCCATAGCGATGTACGGGCAACCGCCCGGAGGGTCGGCACGACCTGTATTCGTATTCTGGGAACACGTTTGGGCCCTCAGTGGGAAGAGGTGTGATACTCTCCCCCGTTCCACGGGGGAGAGTTAGGGAGGGGGTTTGGTGGTGGCGACAGCGTCGCAAAGGTCGTCCGGATTCCCGACGCATCGGTAGACAATCACGAGCCCGGCGGCTATTTTTGGGGTCGGAGGGCGGTCCATGGCCGACTGGAACGTACCCCGCGAGGTGGACGGCGACGGGCGCTTCCTAATGTCCCGGGAAGAGTTCGTGCCCGCCTACATCAAGGCCCACGAGGAGGGCCTGCTGCCCGACAAGGTCGAGGAGGCCCTCTCCCATCTGGGTCCCTCCTGCCTGGTCTGCCCCCGGTTGTGCAAGGGCGTGGACCGGCTCTCAGACCAGTTCGGTGTCTGCCGCACAGGACGCCACGCCCGCGTAGCCAGCGCTTTTCCCCACTTCGGCGAAGAGGACGTGCTGCGGGGCTGGATGGGCTCCGGCACGATCTTCTTCGCCTGGTGCAACCTGCGCTGCGTCTTCTGCCAGAACTACGAGACCAGTCAGGATGGCGAAGGTGAGATCGTCGACGCTAAGGCCCTCGCCCGGATCATGCTCCGCCTCCAGGAGATCGGCTGTCATAACATCAACTTCGTCACCCCGGAGCACGTCGTCCCCCAGATCGTCGAGGCCCTTCCCTACGCGATAGATATGGGCCTGCGCCTTCCCATCGTCTACAACACCAGCGCCTACGACAGCATCGAGAGCCTTCAGGTAATGGACGGCCTGGCCGACGTCTACATGCCCGACTTTAAGCTGTGGGACTCGGACCGGAGCCGGAAGTACCTGGTGGCGCCCGACTATCCTGAGATAGCCCGACGGACCGTGGCCCAGATGCACGCCCAGGTGGGCGATCTGCGCGTCGACGACGACGGCCTGGCACTGAGGGGGTTGCTGGTCCGCCATCTCGTCATGCCCGGCATGCCCGACGAGGCCGCGCCCATCATGTCCTGGCTCGCCGGCCTGTCGCCCGACACCTACGTCAACGTCATGGACCAGTACTACCCGGCCTGGAAGGCCAAGACCGATGACCGCTACGCCGACATCGGCCGAGGGGTGCATCCAGAGGAGATGGAGGAGGTCTTCGACTCGGCCAGAGAGGCGGGCCTATGGCGCTTCGACACCCGCTGGCGTAAGGTCCGCCCGCGCCGGCCGGTCCTGGTGTTGGCGGGCGGATAGAGTATCAACCAAGGGGGTTCAACATGTTTTCAAAGAGGGGAACCGAGCAGCTAACGGGCATCCTTCTTGTGACCGTCGTCGTGAGCGTAGTGGTGGCAGTAGTGACCCAAGCCATCCCCTTCGCGGACCTCGATCTGTCCAGGGACCAACTTCCTGGCGACCTCCGGGACATCGCGAAGGACTCGTAGCTCTGGTTTACCTCCGCCGCCTTTGGAATCTTCGCAAACCTCATGACCATCCCAATGGCGGCAGCGCTTTACCTTACGTTCCGCGCCCACGACCAGTCCCTGGCTCTCTTCGGCGCCTTCGGCTTCCTGGCCGCGGCCGTGTTGGAGCTGGTCCGGTTTACGGCACACATGGCGCTAGGAACCTTGGCCCAGGACTTCGTCGCCGCCTCAGGCGGGCAGGCCGACGCCTACCTCGCCGCTGCTCGCGCCGTCTCCCTCGTTACCATAACTACGGCGACTCTCGGGCCCATGGCTATCGCCCTGGGTATCTTCGCATACGGCAAATTGATTGTCCGGACCCAGGCCCTGCCGCGCTGGATCGGCTGGATAGGTGTGGTGGGCGGCGCCATCGTCCCCCTCGTCTGGCTGACCTACGTCCAGCAGGAGCTCATCTTCCTGGGGTTCGCCGGGCTGATCATCGGCCTGGTATTCCTCGTCACCGCCGCCGTTCGGCTGATTGCAGGCGGGACAGACGACGTCGCCACCGCGGAACAAACGGCCTAGCTCAGCCCGCCCGCGACCGAAAGACGTCCGCCGCGCGGGCCGGATGGGGCAGCTCGTCGGGGTCCACGGGGATCTCGATGACGCTGGGTCCGTCCGCGGCCAGCGCCCCGAGGACCGTCTCACCGACCTCCTCCGGCGTCTCCGCGTGAAAACCGCGGGCGCCGCAAAGCTCGGCGAACTTGTCGTACCGAGGGTTCGTGATGTCTGCTTCCACGTACCTCTCGCCGTAGAGGGTCTTCTGGTAGGCCTTCTCCGAGCCCCACGAGTCGTTGTTCATGACGATGTTCACCGCCGGGACCCGCCACCGGACCGCCGTCTCCAGCTCCTGGGCGTTGAAGAAGAAGCCTCCGTCCCCGCTGATGCTGACGACCGGTTGGTCTGGCCGGGCCATCTTCACTCCGATCGCCTGGGGCAGGGCCGCACCCAGGCACGCGAGGTCGAGCGTACTGAAAAGCGTCCTGGGACCGGAGAACTCCACACGGTCGTAGCCGTAGGACGGGCCTCCCCCTGCGTCGAACACGACCGCCGTGCCCCGGGGGAGGACCCGGCGCAGCTCGGCGTACACCCGCTGTGGCTTCATCGGCAAGCCCTCCAGGCCCCCCTCGTCCTCCAGGCGCCGGAGCCGTTTTCTGTGTATTAGCTCTATGCGCCGGGCACGGGACCCGCGAGTTTCTTCCGGCACCGCGCCGTCCAACCTGTTGATGAGGTCGGCGGCCACGGCCCGTGCATCGCCCAGAATCCCGACGCTCACGGGGTAGTTGCGCCCTATCTCGCGCTGGTCGATCTCCACCTGGATGATCCGGGCGTTCTCGGGGATGTACCGGTGGTCGTAGAAGGTGGTGAAGTGGGAGAGCCGGGTCCCCAGGGCGAGCAGGACGTCGGCCTGCTGGACGGCCTCCGTGGCCTCCGGCGCACCGGCGCGTCCCAGGGCGCCGATGTAAAGCGGGTGGCGGTTGTCCACGGCGTCGTTGCGCTCGTATGAGGTGACTATGGGCGCTCCCAGCGCCTCCGCGAGCGCCACGACCTCTTCGTGCGCCATGCTCCAGACCACCCCGCCTCCCGCTAGGACCACCGGCGACTCCGCGTCCTTGAGCAGCTCGGCCGCCTCCTGGAGCCTCTCGCTGTCCCCCGCCGGACGCTGGACAGGACGGTACGCCGACGGGGCCTGCACGTCCACGTCCAGGTCCCTCGCGTTCAGCAGGTCTCTGGGCATGTCCACGTAGACCGGTCCCATCTTGCCCGACGCAGCCAGCCTGAAGGCGTCCCGAAGCATCTCGGGACCCCGCTCGGGGCTGTTGATCTGCAGCACAGCCTTGCAGACCGGCCTGAAGATGCTCATCTGGTCCAGCTCCTGGATGGAGTCCCGGTACGTTTGGCCCACCATCGGCGCTCCTCCCAGGACCACCATCGGCGTATGGCCGATGAGCGCCGCGGCCGTGCTTGTGACCAGGTTGGTCACGCCGGGCCCGTTCTGCGCCATGCAGACGCTCGGGCGCCCCGTGGCGCGGGCGTAGCCCAGCGCCATGAACCCGGCCCCCTGCTCGTGGCGGCACCCGACGAAACGGATGTCCTCGCGGCCGTACATGGCGTCCAGGATGTCCAGATAGGCCGAGCCGACCACCCCGAAGATGTGACTCACGTCCTCCGCTCGCAGCGCCTCGACGATCGCCTCTCCGGCGGAGAGCTTGGGCATGGGATATCTCCTCGCTACCGGGTGGGTCTGTGCTATTCTAATGCCCGCGCGCCCGTATTGACATTCCCGCTACGCCAGCAGACCGGCGGCGCCAGCAGACCGGCGGCGCCAGCAAACCGGCAGCGCCAGCAAACCGGCAGCGCCAGCAGACCGGCGGCGCCAGCAGACCGGCGGCGCCAGCAGACCGGCAGCGCCAGCAAACCGGCAGCGCCAGCAAACCGGCAGCGCCAGCAGACCGGCAGCGCCAGCAAACAGGAGAAACCGAAATGCCTTCTCGAGGGATACTGGACCGGCTCAATGCGGGAGAGACGCTGCTCATGGACGGCGCCACCGGCTCCGAGCTGCAGCGGCGTGGAGTCGATGTCTCTAAAGGCGCGACTAAGGGGAACCTCGGGGTCTGGTCCGCCACCGCCAACCTGGACGCTCCAGGCACGGTCCGAGCCGTCCACGAGGACTACCTGAGGCTGGGAGCGGACATTCTTATCTCTAACAGCTTCTGGACCAACAGGCCCAAGCTGGCCATGATCGGTGAGGACGAACGCTGGGAGGAGTACACGAGGGCTGCGGGCGATCTGGCTGTCAACGCTCGCGACGCCGTCAACTCAGAGGCATACGTGGCCGGTGGCATCGCTCCGCCCGGCATGGGCGACCTCCGCAGGGAGTTCGAGGACCAGGCGAGGGCCCTGACGGGCGCCGGCGTGGACCTGATGCTGGCCGAGTACGTGGGCTCCATAGAGGACTCCGTTATCTCGGTGGACGCCTGCGCCACCGTCGGGCTGCCGGTGTGCCTGGGCCTGTGCCATGTGTCTACCGACGGGTTGATGCAGCACGGTGAGACCTTTACGGACCTGGCGAGGGCCCTTCGAGGCCGCCGAGTCGACGCCGTCCTGCTGATGTGCAGCTCGCCCGAGGCCATATCTGCTTCCCTTCCCAGGCTCCTTGACGTCTTCGACGGTACGGTCGGCGCCTACGCCAACGTCGGTTACGGGTCCAACCCTCGGTTCGGAGAATCAGCCGGCGAGCTATGGCACCTGCTCAAGGACGATTACCCTCCGGAGAGATACGCCGAGTTCGCGGCGGAGTGGAGGGAGATGGGCGCCCGGATCATCGGCGGATGCTGCGCCACCACTCCCGCGCACATCGAGTCCATCCGGCCGGTCGTCAAAGGGTAGCCGGCCGCCCCGGACTAAAGGATGCTCTGGGACTGTCTTACCCGGCGTTGCACCTCATCCCTGGGGTGGGGCAACTGCTGTGGCCGATCGGCGTTGACATCACTCCGCTCCGTCAATATACTACGCGCGCTCCGCGCCACGTCTAGTCGTCAAACAATCACGCACGCGAAGGAGGAATCCCATGGCTGGTGACGCGATCCAGGTAGCGCCCGACAACTACAAGGTTTTAGAAGAGAACGACCGCGTCCGCATCCTCGAGTACCGAGGCGGTCCGGGCGCCAAGACCGAGATGCACTCCCACCCCGACGTGGTGGCGATTGCAGTGTCTGGCATGACGGTAAGGTTCGCCTCACCTGACGGCCAGACCATGGAGATAGAGCTGAAGTCCGGCCAGGCCATGTTCGCTCCCGGCGGGGACCACAGGACCGAGAACATCGGCGGCACAGCAGGCCACGTCATCCTGGTGGAGCTGAAGAGGTAGGCGCGCGGCGACCGCCGCCGGCCCAACGCGGCACCAGCAGGCTGTCACATGCCGCCACCCTGAGGCTCGCGAAGGGTAGTGGCGGCCGGGGGCGCGCCGCGGCTACACGGCTGGCGCGGTGTCGCGGCTGGCGATCATCGAACGGAATATGAACGCGCCGTCCTCGCCACCGATTAACGCCTCGACCGCCCGCTCGGGATGCGGCATCATCCCGAGCACGTTGCCGGCTTCGTTGACGATGCCGGCAATGTTGTTTACCGACCCGTTGGGGTTCGCCTCCGGTGACACCTCTCCCTCAGGCGTGCAGTAACGGAAGACCACGCGCCCTGACGTTTCCAGTTCATCAACGGTCTCCGCGTCGGCCTGGAAATTCCCCTCGCCGTGCGAGATCGGGATCTGCAGCACCTGCCCTTCGTCCAGCCCTCGGGTGAAAGGCGTGTTCGAGTTCTCAGTTCGCAAGCCGACCCACTGGCAGCGGAACTCCAGGTGCACGTTGCGCATCAGCGCCCCCGGCAGCAGCCCCGCCTCGCACAGCACCTGGAAGCCGTTGCAGATGCCCAGCACCAGCTTGCCCTGCTCGGCGAACTCCTCCACCGCCTTCATAACAGGCGAAAAGCGCGCGATGGCTCCCGGTCTAAGGTAGTCGCCGTATGAGAAGCCGCCAGGAAGAATGACACAATCGTAAGCCGAAAGGTCGGTATCTTTGTGCCAAACATAGTCTACCGGCTGATGGAAGACTTCACTAAGGACATTGAAGCAGTCAGTATCGCTCCAGGT
>JADFHV010000075.1 GCA_022566975.1 Chloroflexota bacterium | reverse complement strand
CCGCGGCGAGGAGCTCTACCGCGACATCTGACGAGCCCCCTCTCTAACTCTCCCCCGTCGAACGGGGGAGAGGATAGGATTCCTTCCCCCGCTCGAAGGGATGGGGGCGTACAGCGGCGCGCGACGTCACGGGCGGCCCCGCCGGGGCCTCCGCAGCAGGAAGACCGCCATGACCATCACGGGAATGGCGACGATCAGCAGACCGAGTATGACGACAATCGCCCAGGGCTCGAGCCTAACGAGGTCGTCAATGCGGTGCCGGACCCACTCCAGGAGGACCGGGTCCCCCGGCTCCGAGTGGTGGGCCAGGACCTTTGCCTTCTCAAGGGCTGGTCCAGTCAGGAGCACGGGCTAGTCGCCGCTCCCCGCCGCCGCGCCGACCGGCCGTGGTTGGTATCTCGCCGAGTACCTCTTTTCCGCGACGCTAAAGGCGGCGATGCTCGCCCCCGCCAGCAACGAGCCGGAGATGGCGAAAGGGACGTCGTAAGACCCGAACACGTCGTAGAGGACGCCACCCATGACGATGCTGAGCGCCCCGCCCATCTGGTGGGCGAAGGTCGTAAGCCCGCCCAGGGTGCCCAGCGTTCTCAGGCCGTAGATGTCCGCCGTAAGAGAGGACGTTAGAGGCGCGGACGCTATCCATGACACTCCGGCGATGACTGCGAAGCCCCACAGGCCGAGCGCGCCGGGGGCCAGGATCAGCACGGCGTAGGCGAGGCCCCGCACCGCGTAGACGCTCCCCAGCAGGTACTTCCGGCTGATCTTGTCCGAGACCACGCCCACCCCCAACACTCCCACTACGTTCAGTCCGCTCATCAGCCCGAACGCCAACCCTGCCGTGCCCAAGGAGAACCCCTGGTCGAGGACGAACGGCACGTAATGGAACGAGATGATGGCGGTGGTCATGCCGCACACGAAGTATGCGCCGGAAAGCTGCCACATCGGAGGGGACCGGTATGAGTCGCGCCAGTGGTCAACCTCGAGGGGCCCACGTGGACGTGATTCGGCGGCCGTTGGGCCGGTGGGAGTCGGCTCTTGAGCGTCGCCGTCCGGGGCCTCTCCGACGTCTCGGGGGTCGTCCCGTATGAGGAGCAGCGCCATCGGCACGCCGAGTAGCAGTACCATAGCGCCGAGGACGCCCCAGGTCATGCGCCAGCCGGCCCATAGGATCAGGTAAGCCGTGAATGGCGCGATCACGAGGGCCCCCGCCGAGGCGCCCGACGTGGCGATGCTCATCGCGATCCCTCTCCGCCGGTAGAACCATCTGGCCATCAGCGCGTGAATGGTCACCAGAGACGCCCCTCCAGCGGCGACGGACATGACGAGGCCGTAGACGAGGATCAGAAACCAGAGGCTGTTGGTGCCGCTGAGCAGCATGGAGCAGGCGCCCACGATGAGCAGGCTCACCGAGATGACCAGCCGCGCGCCGTACTTGTCGTAGACCCGGCCGATGAGGGGCTGCGCGGTCCCGTTGGCAAGCCATCCGATGGCGAAGGCTACCGAGATGGTCGCTCGGCTCCACCCGAACTCCTCACTCATGGGGAGGACGAAAAAACCCAGGCCGTTGCTCACGCCCGTCGAGATGAACAGGACGAAGAAGCTGGCCGCCAGTACGTACCAGCCGTAGAAAGCCCTCTTTTGCGTTGTAGACCGCTGCATCCTGAGCCGAGTCTATACCCAGGCCGTGCGGGGAGCAAGGAAACACCCGACACCGTTTCCCGCCTGATCCCGTAGGGCGGACCTGCGTGTCCGCCCGATTTCATTCGGACGCGGCCGCAGCGAGGGCGGGTTAGAAACCCGCCCCTACGGAGACAGTCGTCCGGCCATTCCGAGGAGCCCAGGTCGGACTGACGGGTCAGGACACCAACCGTGGTCGGGCATCTCACCACGAGACGGCCGTTAGGGACTCTGGTACAATGTCGCCCGCCCCCGTGTGCCGTGGGCCGCGCGCAGGGGCGTTTTCGGTTGTCCTGAGCGATGGAGCGTCCCCGGGGAGTCGAAAGTGGGCAAGCCGCTGGGAAACAAGGTGATGACGGCCAAGGAGGCGGTGGCGAAGTTCGTCTTCGACGGCGCTACCATCGGGATGGGTGGGCAGAGCATCGGTCGAAACAGCATGGCGCTGGCCCATGAGATCGTCCGGCAGGGGAAGCGAGACCTCACCCTGGTGGGGTGCAACCTGGCCCTCTCCATGGACATCATGGTCGGAGCCGGGCTGGTCAGGCGCACCGAGTCGGGCACCGGAAACCTGGAGCGCTACGGCACGGCCCTGCGCTGGCGCCGGGCCGTAGAAGAGGGCTCGGTGGAGGTCGAGGACTACAGCCATCTGGCTATGGCGTCCCGCTTTCTGGCGGGGGCGTTGGGGCTCCCGTTCATGCCCTCCAAGAGCCTGCTGGGTACGGACATCCTCAACAAGAGGCGTCCCAGCGACTGGAAGGCCTTCGAGCTGATGGACAATCCCTGGAACCCCGGAGAGCCCGTCGTCCTGCTACCCGCCTGTCAGCCGGACGTATCCATCATCCATGTACAGAAGGCCGACGAGATGGGCAACGTCATCATCGAGGGGTTTACGACGCAGGAGCCGGAGATGGTGCGGGCGTCCAAGTCCGTCATCGTTAGCTGCGAGGAGCTCGTCAGCTCGGACGAGGTGAGGAAGGACCCCGACCGCACGACCATCCCCTACATCTTCGTGGACGCCGTGGTGGAGCAGCCCTGGGGCGCCTATCCCACTTCCACCTACAAGTACTACGAGCACGATGATGAGCACCTGCTCGACTACCAGAGGCGCGCCCGCGCCGGTGGAGACGAATACCAGGAGTATATCCAGCGGTTCATATACGACTGCGAGGACTTCGACGAGTACCTGGAGAAGGCGGCCGGTGCCGAACGGTTAGGCCGGCTGCGCAGCTCGATGCTGGAGGTGTTGTGAAGCAGTCGTCAGTATACAGTTTTCAGTCTTCAGTTCTCGGACTGATAACTAATAACTGTTAACTATCAACTACACCATGGACTACTCCCCTGACGAGATTATGGTGGTGGAGGCGTCGCGTTATATCAACGACGGCGATACCGTCATGGTGGGAACGGGCATGCCCATGATCGCCAGCCTGTTCGCCCAGAAGAACCACGCTCCGCACATGTGCTACATCGTGGAGACGGGCCCGGTGGCGCCCGAGGTTATCCCGACGCCCATATCGGTCTCCGACCCGCGAGTCATGTACCGCGCCGTGAGGCTGGGGTCGCTGCTGGACGCGCTGGGAGGGGTGCTGCAGAGGGGTCTCGCCGACGTGGCCTTCCTGGGCGGCGCCCAGATAGACCAGTTCGCCAACGTCAACTCCACGGTCATCGGCGAGTACGAGCACCCCAGGGTCCGTTTCCCCGGCAGCGGCGGCGCCAACGACCTGGCGTCCCACGCACCCAGGATCCTGATCATCACCCGTCACGAGAGGCGTCGGTTCCCCGAGCGGTGCGATTACATCACCAGCCCCGGATACATAGATGGCCCTGATGGACGCCGGAACGCCGGGCTGCCGGTCCCGTACCCGGACATCTACGTGATAACCGACCTGACCGTCATGGCCATAGACAAGTCCCTGGGGCGCCTGAGGGTGGAGAAGCTGATGCCCGGTGTCACCGTGGACCAGGTGAGGGAGAATACCGGGTTCGAGCCCCTTGAGGCGGCCGAGATCGTGGTGGTCGCCCCGCCCACTTCGGAAGAGCTGCGACTGCTGCGCGAGGAGGTAGACCCCGGCGGGATGTACGTCCGGGGAGTAGAGTAGCACCGACGCGTCTGTCTTGACGGTTCCAGGCGGTCAGCCAGTGCTGTCATTCTGAGGCCAGGAACACCGGGCCGAAGAATCTAAGGTCGTGCACTTCCGGGCGAGGTCGCGCCCGTCCCTGGAGACGGACCACCTTAGACCCTTCGCTTCTCTCAGGGTGACACAGGGGACTCGGCCGGACGAAGTGGGGTTATGCCCGGCGGCTTGACCCTCCGCTGGATGGAACGCCCGCGTGCCCTTGCTTACGTAGATGCACAGCGGCGTTATTCTGCCTGTGGGGTCAGTCCATCCAGCTCCCCCCTCAACCTCGACTCCAGGTCCTGAAAGTCGCCCCCGAGCGTGGTGGCGAAGCCGACCATCTGCTGCCGTAGCGTCTCGGCCCGCTCGTAGTCGGTGTCCTTCTGGAAAGAGACCAGCTCGTCGATTATCGAGGTATAGGCGCCCGAGAAGCCTTCGGCCGCCCGGTGGACCGCCTCCGTGCCGTAGGACGAGTCCTGGTCTGACGGGCCCGAGCCGAGGTCCGCCAGAGGGAAGCCTCCGAGAGCCCCGACTATGAACGCCAGGACGGTCCCTATTATGCTCAGACTTGTGACTATTCCCATGGCCTCGCCTTCCTTGAGGGTCTCGAGTACTCTCACGTTAGCGACCGTTGGTGACAGGCCTGGGGGCAGGCCGGTGCACAATCGGTGACATTCACGTGAAATGCTCATGGGGGTGCGAGATGCTTGACGTGTCGCTGCACCTGGAGTTACATAGGCGGAGCGTCACTCCGCAATTTGCCCTGGGAGGCACACCATGCCCAAGCCGATAGCTCCGGATTTTGTCTATAAGCTCACCAGCGTTTCGGAGCCGTCCCTGTCACCGGACGGCTCTCGTCTGGCCTTCGTCCGGTCCCGCGTCTATGCCGACACCGCCGAGGTGCGCTCTCAGATCATGGCTATGGACCTGCCGGACGGGTCGCCTGTCGAGTTCACGGCCGGCCCCAAGGATGGCAGGCCCACCTTCTCGCCCGACGGTCAGAGCATCGCCTTCACCCGCCCCGACGACGCGGACCGCGCCCAGGTCTGGCTGATACCGACCTCGGGGGGCGAGGCCCGCCGGCTCACCTCTGTCGTAGGCGGCGTCACCGAACTTGCGTGGTCGCCGGACTCATCGAGCCTGGTATTCGTGTCGGAGGTGGACCCCGACCGGCCGCCTGATGACGACGAGCAACCCAGGGTCAAGGTCATCCGTCGGATCCGCTATCGTGACGACGGCGAGGGCTGGCGTGGTGACGCCTTCCGCCACCTGTTCGTCGTAAGCGTCGAGGACGGCGACGTCCGCCAGCTCACCGACGGGGAGGGCGACGACGGCGCGCCGGCCTGGTCTCCCGACGGCTCGCGTATCGCGTTCGTCTCCGACCGGGGCGAGAGCCGGGACGTCGAGGACCGCAGCGGGGCCTACGTCGTGCCGGCGTCGGGCGGCGAGCCTGAGCTCTGGTCCGAGGGACTCTCCTCGGTGGCTTCGGTGGGGTGGTCGCCGGGTGCGGATAAGCTGGCGGTTGTCGCGTCGGACCAGGACACGGTCAGCACCAATGCCCAGGGGTGGCTCTTCGTCCTCGAGCGAGGGCAGAGACCGAGCCGGCTGACCGACGACTCTATCAAGACCGCGTACTACGGCACCGTCATCACCGAGCCTCGATGGACGGTGGATGGACGCATTCTCTTTCTGGCGGAGGCACGCGGGGAGTCGTATGTCTACGAGGTCCGGCCGGAGGGCGGCGGACAGCGGAGGCTGGCCGGGGGAGGTTCTCGATTCGGCGCGGCCACCTTCGACGGGGAGGGACGGAAGCTGGTCGTCGTTGCCGATTCCCCCTCGTCTTCGAGCGACCTGCACCTGATCGACCCAGCGTCGGGCTCCCAGAGACAACTGACCGACTACAACCGGGGCTACTTCGACGAGCACCCGACCGCGGGCTCCGAGAAGTTCACCATCGTGAGGGGTGGCCTCGAGATCGAGTCGCGCCTGTACTTCCCTCCCGATTTCGACCCTACCCAGAAATACCCGCTGGTGCTGGACATCCACGGCGGCCCCCACAACGTCTTCTATGACGGCTTCTACCCGGTCCAGCAGGTGCTGGCCACGGCGGGATATCTGGTCCTGGCCGTCAATCCCAGGGGCTCGGGGACCTACGGGGCCGATTTCGCCAAAGCGGTGCAGAGGGACTGGGGCGGAGAGGACTACCTGGACATCCTGGAGTCTGTGGACGAGGTCTGCTCTCGGCCCTACGTGGACGGCTCTCGTCTGGGCCTCACAGGCTACAGCTACGGCGGGTTCATGAGCAGCTGGATCGTCGGCCACGACCACAGGTTCTCGGCGGCGGTCGTCGGCGCGCCCGTCACCAACCTCTCCACGTTCTACGGGACATCGGACATCGGGGTCAGGTTCGGCGAGGTAGAGGTCGGCGGTACTCGAATCGACGCGCTGGCCACCTACCGTGAGCACTCTCCGCTGACATACGCCGCTAACGTCCAGACGCCGGTCCTGCTGCTCCACGGTGAGGCGGACCTGCGCTGTCCCCTAGAGCAAAGCGAGCAGTTCTTCGTCGCCCTGAAGCGGCTGGGTAAGGTGGTCGAGATGGTCCGGTTCCCCGGCGAGTCTCACGGCATGACGACCTCGGGCCACCCGCGGATGCGGGAGGAGTACCTCGCCCGGATGCTGGCGTGGTTCGAGAAGTACATCGGCCCTGGGGTCAAGGCACAGGCCAGGGCCGACGCGGTGCCCGCCGATGGCTAGTCGTCAGTCACATCTGGTTCGATGATTCCAGGAGGTACTGACCCGCGCCTGTCATTCTGAGGAGTCCCCGACGAAGAATCTGGGGCGGGGATGACCTTTGCAACGCGTCTCATCGCCCCGCCTCCCCAGATTCCTCGTCGCAACGGACCTCTCTTAGGTAAGTAGGCACATGGGGCTCCTCGGAATGACGCCGGTGCCGATTTTTCGGAATGACACTGTCCAAATGATCTGTGACTTAGGACTAGGCTGACACCTGATGGCTGACCGCTGAAAGCTATTCCCCATGTCGCTTCTAACGGCCTCACAGCTCAGGCTGTCGTACGCCGAGCTGGAGGTCTTTTCAGATATCGCCCTGGAGGTATCCGACCGCGCCCGAGTCGGCATTGTCGGTCCTAACGGGGGTGGCAAGACCTCGCTGCTGAGGGTCCTCATCGGCGATCTGGAGCCGAACCGTGGGACCGTGGTGCGTGCGGAGGGTCTGCGTATCGGCTACGTCCCGCAGGACCCGCCACAGAGCACGGACGGTACGCTGCGCGACGAGGTGATGTCTGCGTTCTCCGAGCTGATTAGCCTGGAGGACGCCCTGGCCGCCAGCGGCCTGGAGATCCAACGGTCGGAGCCCGGCCGGCGGCGTCAGGCGGAACGGCGGTACTCGGCCCTGCTGCAACAATACGAGGCCCAGGGCGGCTACGACTACGAGAGCCGCATGGAGCGGGCGGTATCCGGCGTGGGCCTGCCCTTGGAGAGCCTTGGTGCGCCAGCCCACCTGGCGAGCGGCGGAGAGCGCACGCGGGCGGCGCTGGCACGGGCACTCCTGGCCGATCCGGAGCTGCTGGTCCTGGATGAGCCGACCAACCACCTGGACTTCAAGGGTCTGGCGTGGCTGGAAAGTTTTCTGAAGCGTACGTCTCACGCCTTCATCGTGGTATCCCACGACCGCTACTTTCTCGACCGTGTGGTGGACCAGGTCTGGGAGCTGGACCACGGCCGGCTCCAGAGCTTTCGCGGCAACTACAGCAAGTACCGGACGCTCAAGGCTGATCGGACCGAGCGGCAACGGCGAGAGTTCGACCGGCAGCAGGAGTACATCGCCAAGGAGGAGGGTTTCATACGCAGGTATGGGGCGGGCCAGCGCGCGAGAGAGGCCAGAGGCCGTGCCACCAGGTTGGCCCGCCTGGAGCGCGTAGAGGCGCCCCGCCAGGGGGAGTCCATACACATCGGCGGGGTCCCGGCCGGCAGGACCGGCCAGACCGTCTTCAGCACTCACGACCTAGGCGTAGGCTACGGCGATGGCGGGCGGCGAGTCCAGCTCCTATCGGTGCCGGACCTGAAGCTGCAACGTGGGTCACGCACGGCGATAGTCGGACCCAACGGGGTGGGCAAGACGACCCTGCTCGATACGCTCCTCGGCCTCGTCCCGCCGGTCTCAGGCTCGGTCTCGCTGGGCCATAACGTAGACGTGGGTTACCACCGCCAGCAGAGCGACGATCTCCCGGACAGCCTCACTGTGCTGGACGCGCTGCTTGACGCCAGGAACGTGATGGTCAGCGACGCCCGGGACTTCCTGGCCAGGTTCCTGTTTCGGGGCGACGACGTCTTCCAGCGGGTATCATCCCTGAGCGGCGGGGAGCGTACCCGGCTGGCGCTGGCGCGGCTGCTGGTCGCCGAGCCGAATACGCTGGTGCTCGACGAGCCAACCACCCACCTGGACATCCCCGCCCGGGAGTCGCTGGAGGAAGCGCTGCAGGCCTACGACGGCACCCTGCTCTTCGTCTCTCACGACCGACACCTGATCTCCCTGCTGGCGGAACGGCTGTGGCTGGTGGAGGGAGGATCGCTCACCACGTTTGAAGGCACCTTCGAGGAGTGGGCCCGGCAGACGGAGGAGGCGCCTGGCCCGACTACCCGGCCCGCCGGTTCTGGGAGACGTGCCGTCGTGAGGCGCGCTTCCCGTGCAGGTGCCTCGAGAAAGCCTTCGCAACCGCCGAAGCCCGATCCAGAGCAGGTGATCTCAGACCTGGAGTCGCGCGTGGCAGAGCTCGAGGGTGAGCTGGAGGCTGCCTCGGAGCGCCAGGACTTGACCGAGATAGCGCGTCTGGGCGAGGAGTACAATCGGGTCCAGACCCGGCTCTCGAAGGCGGTGGATGAGTGGGGTGGGTCTGAGTAGATGATGATGCAGGTCACGACCCGAACCCGAACGGCTGACAGCTGATAGCTGAAAGCTCCCCTAAGCCCCGTAGCGCTGCTT
>JADFHV010000074.1 GCA_022566975.1 Chloroflexota bacterium | reverse complement strand
CCTTCCGCGCAAGGACACCACGAACGGACTACTTCCAACCCGTTCGTCCTGAGCCTTGTCGAAGGATCGTGACTATTTTCCGAGCAGGGGGTCCAACGTGTTGGGGCGACCGAAGAATTTCCCTCTGGGATGGGGAATTCAGCCCAGAACGACAGGGAAAATATCGTTTTTGGAGCGCTCAAGCCAGGGGAGTTCAAAGGGTAAAAAGAACCCGGGGCCTCTCAAGGCCCCGGGTTGGGTTCTGAGGACGACCGGTTTTATTCAGCCGTTAGCCAACACCACCGTTCCGGTGGACGACAGGGAGCCGCCGGTGCCGTTGACCAGGGAAAGCTGGGGGAGCTCGGTGCTGGAGCCCTTGCGGTTCACCTGGCGCTCTCCGCACTCGCCCCGTAGCTGGCGCACCGCTTCCACCAACAAAAAGATGCCGTACATACCGGGGTGGGTGTAAGACAGCCCACCCCCGCTGGTGTTAAGTGCAAAGTCGCCGCCGGGAGCAGTCCGCTGTCCTGCCACAAAGTCCGGGGACTCGCCCGGACCGCAGAAGCCCAGTCCTTCCAGGGTAACCAAGACGGTATAGGTGAAGGAGTCGTAGATCATCGTCAGGTCTATGTCGTCGTGGGCTATACCGGCCATCTCCATGGCTGCGGGCCCGGTAACGTTGGCTACGGTCCGGGTCAGGTCCGGCATCTGGCTGATCATCCCATGCGAGTGGCCCTCCGCCGCGCCCAATACCCAGACGGGCTTCTTCTTGGCGTCGCGGGCCCGCTCGGCACTGGTTACCACGATGCCGCCGCCGGCGTCGGTCACAAGGCAGCAGTCGAACAGATGGAACGGCCACGATATCCAGCGCGACTCGTGGTAGTCGTCGAAGGTCATGGGGTCCTTCATGTAGGCCTTGGGGTTCATGAGGGCCCACTTGCGGGTCGAGACCGCTATCTCGGCCAGCGCCTGCCGCGCGCGGTCCTCACCGTACTCGTGCATGTAGCGCCGGGCGGCCACGGAGTAGAGGGCAGGCGCGCCGATGAACCCGTAGGGGTGCTCGAACTGCGGCCCCGGCTCCGAGAGATTGGCCCCGGCGCGGTCGCGGGCGCTGCGGCCCGCTTCCCCGTGGGTGATCAACGCCACCTCGCAGTAGCCCGCATTGATGGCGGCCATGGCGTGGGCCACGTGGATGACAAAAGACGAGCCGCCGACGGCCGTCGAGTCGGTGTAACGGGGCTTTATCCCCATGTATTCGCCGGTCGTTAGCGTCGAGAAGCCGGCCGTAAACAGGCCGTCGACGTCCTTCACCGAGAAGCCCGCGTCCGCCAGGGCGTTGTACCCGGCCTCGGCGTGGTGCTGGAGCGACGACTTGTTCTCGATCCGGCCTATCTCGTCGGACTCGTCGACGCCGACGATGGCGACCGACTTGGAAAGGTTTGCCATGAGAAGACCTCCTTGAAGCCTCGTCCAGACAGCGCAGCCTGGCGAGCGCCGCCAGGATATACCCAGACCGGCCCCCCGGCAAGTGGCTGTGGCCGACGCTACCAGTTAGTGAAGGCGCCGTCGTGTCGGCGCAGCAGCGGCGGAAAGCCGCCGTGCTCAACGCGCCGCGACTCGGCCACCGCCTCGTCGAAGTCGACGCCCAGGCCGGGGGCGTCGGGCGAGAAGGCGTAGCCGTCCTCCCAGCCGATCTGGACCGGGAAGATGTCCGTGGCGAAGCTCCCCGGGCGGCGCGGCATCTCCTGGACGCCGACGTTGGTCGACGCCATGCACAGCGCCACGCACGCGGCCGCGCTTACGGGACCCAGCGGGTTGTGGGGAACGATGTCGATGTAGTGGGTCTCGCACCAGTGGGTAATCTTGAGGGCCTCGGTGAGGCCCCCAACGATGCACAGATCGATCCGAGCGTAGCTGATAAGCTCCTCCTCGATCACCTCCCGGAAGGACCACTTACCGGCCCACTGCTCCCCCGCCGCGATGGGCAGCGACACGTGTCGGGCCAGCGTTCGATAGCTGCCCGGGTTCTCGGAGCGCAGCGGGTCCTCGATAAAGAAGGGCCGGTAGGACTCCAGAGTCTTGCACAGGCTGATGACGTGAGCGGTGTCGAGACGGGTGTGTACGTCGAAGCAGAGCTGGATGTCGGGTCCAACGGCGTCGCGCACCAGCGCCATCTGGTGCTCCGACGTGCGCATGGACTCCACCGGCTCGAGCCGGCCTCCGCCCCCGCGGTGGTCCTCGCTGGCGTCCGGCAGGCCCCACCGCACGAACTTCCATCCCTCCGCCACGTGACGGCGGCAGCTCTCCACGAGCTCCTCGGTGGTGGCGCCCTCGTTGTGGGGATAGCAGACCACCTTGTCCCGTACGGGTCCGCCAAGCAGCTTGTAGACCGGCATCCCCAGCGCCTTGCCCTTGATGTCCCAGAGGGCAATGTCGATGGCGCTGATGGCGCTGCAATAGACCTTGTCGGCCGGGAAAAAGGAGCCCCTGAACATGTGCTGCCATAGCCGCTCGGTACTGAAGGGGTCCTGCCCGACGACGATCTCCGACAGGTGGCCCAGGGCCTGCTCGATTGCAGCCCCCCAAAAGCGTATGCCTACCTCGCCAAGCCCGTAGATACCCTCGTCGGTCTCCACCTTGACGATATGGTAGCGCCGGTCGTCGTCGCCTATATTGAAGCTCTTTATCTTGGTAATCTTCATCGCTCGCCTCCCGGCTTTGCCCTATGCGAGGCATACGGTACAGTCGTGTGCCACGCAGCACAAGCACTCGCGTCGGAGCCCACGCCCGGCTGTGTCCCGCCCGACACCCCGCGGGCCGCGCCCGCGGTCATGAGGTGAGGCCTTCTCTTCGTACGACCTCCTCTTCGTCCGAGAGGGTGCCGAAGCAGGCCGGTGTCCTGTACACTCTTCAGCATGACGCGCGCACAGTTCGAGAGGCTGGTCCGTGAGGCGCTGGGGAACATCCCCGACGAGATCAAGGCGCGGCTGGAGAACGTGGACGTGGTGGTTGAGGGCTGGGCTACTCCGGACCAGCTCGCCGGCGCCGGCATCGACGAAGACCACTACCTGATGGGGCTGTACGAGGGGATCCCGCTGCCCGACCGGTATAACTACGACCTGGTCCTTCCCGACAAGATCACGCTGTTCCAGGACGCCATCGAGGAGCTCTGCTCGACCGAGGAGGAGATCATCGAGGAGGTCCGCATGACCGTGGTGCACGAGGTCGCGCACCACTTCGGCATCGACGACGACCGCCTTCACGAGATAGGCGTATAGTCCCCTTCGCATAGACCCTTCGCCAAATTCGCTGACCCTGACGGCGCCGCCTTCGCTCTCAGGCAGGGGAGACAACCGCCCTAACACGATGACGTGTCGGGCAGACGCGCCGTGTAGGGGCGCATGGCCGTGCGCCCCCACGGGTCGGGGCGTAGTTGTGATACTCTGAGGCCGCATCTGAGATGTGTCCTTTTCGGTCGCTGCAGAAGACCCTACCCAAGGAGGCAACTCATGGCTGTAAGGGAAAAGATAAGGAGTCCCGTTCTCAGCGCCGAGGAGGCGAGACAGCTTCACAGGGAGGCGCTGGTCGTCGACAGCCAGCAGCCTCCGGCGACCAGCGGATTCCTGTTCACGGAGAACATGAGAGCCGCCCTACAGGAGTATCACGCCCGGAGGATGACGCGAGGGCAGGCGGCACCGCTGCTCCAGGCCATGGCCGCTCGCGAGATACAGACCTCGGGCGAGGTGCGGGAGCAGTACCTGGACTTCTGGGCGGCTTCCGGGGTCAACGTGGCGTGCGGGACCTACGCGGGGCCGGGCCCCATCGACCAGGCCTTCGAAAAATCCGTCACAGGCATAGCCCAGGCCAGGTCCATCGTCGACGCTCTGGACGATCGGATGATGCTTGTACTCAAGGCCGACGACATGGAGCGGGCTCACCGGGAGAACAAGTTCGGCCTGGTCATCGACTTTCAGAACACGACCCCGTTCAGCGACCAGCTCCAACGCATCGACATGTTCCACAACATGGGGCTGCGGATGTGTCAGCTCACCTACAACCTTGGAACGATAGTGGGAGAGGGGTGCACCGAGATCCACAAGAGCGGGCTGACCTACTTCGGGAAAGCCGTGGTGGAACGCCTCAATTCTCTGAACATACTTGTAGACGTGAGCCATTGCAGCGAGCAGGTGGGGTGGGACGCCCTGGAGACGTCCACGTCCCCGGTCGTCGTCTCACACTCGTGCAGCGCGGCGGTCTGCTATCACGACCGGGGCAAGGGCGACGAGCTTGCCAAGGCCATAGGGGACAAGGGAGGGTTCTTCGGGGCGGTCGTCATCCCCGGTTTCATCCAGGAGACTACGGAGGCCACGCTGGAAGACTTCGTAGACCATGTCGCGCACCTGGTGGACGTGATGGGCATCGACCACGTCGGCATCGGGACGGACAAGGCGGGGCCCGGTCCCGGCACCGACTCGATGATCGAGTGGCCTGCCGACATGCACGACGATTTCGCCTCTCCCCTACCCGGTACGTTCAACTACTCGGGGTTCAGAATGGAGGAGCACCGTCTGGGGAACGAGTACCACATCGTCGGGTACAACGACTTCCGCGACTGGCCCAACCTGACGGTCGCGCTGGCGGAGCGAGGGTTCAACGAGGAGGAGCTGCGCAAGCTTCTTGGACTGAACTTCTTGCGCGTGTTCCGCGACGTAGTGGGATAGGTGACCGGCTACCGCCGAGGGTCTTTCGATTGTCCCCTGGGACTGAAGTCCCAGGTTCAAGTTACGAGGGCGGGGTAACCCCGGACTTATGGTCGGCAACGAATTATGTTACTCGCGGGCGTAACACCTAACCGAAGATGTCATTCCGAGGAGCCCAAGGCAATCCACGAAGCCTGGAGAGGTTCGGGGCGACGAGGAACCTGGGGAGGTGGGGCGATGACCAGGTTCGCGAAGGCCATCCCCACCCCGGATTCCTCGTCTCCCGACGTGTCGGGACTCGGAATGACAGGTAGTCTTCATGGTTCGACAAGCCCGTCCTGAGTTTGTCGAAGGGCTCACCACGAACGGGGATAGTACCGTTCGCCTTGAGCATGTCGAAGGGCCGTACTATCGCACCGACGCATCAATTATTTTGTTTAACGCCTTCAGTCCAGGGACCGGATGACAACGGACCGAAAGACCCTGCTTACCGACCGGCGCGCAGGGGCGCCTTCTCATAGGGGCCGTAAGCGACGTCCAGGTGCGGCGTCTCCACCCGAACGTGTCCCAGGTAACGCGACTCCATGAGCGCGTCCAGAGCGCCGCTGACCAGCAGGGTGCGCTCTACCGGGTACTGAGGCTCGCCTGTCAGGAACATCTTCTGGATGTTCAGCGCCAGATAGCTGAAGGGCTGGTCGGGGTCGTCGCTGGGGTTGTAGCCGGTGGCCTCCACCTCGCCGTTCACCCGTGAGGCATATCCGAACCCTTGCAGGTGCCCTGGGAGTATCAGTGTGTACGCGCGAAGGCCGTCCGTATATTCGAGGAGAAAGACCGCGGGGCTCTCGCAATTGTCCTCCATGCGGCCCGCCTTCTTGGGCTCGACCAGGGCCTCGGCCGCCTCGGCGAGCTCGCGTGACCAGACCCCCCTGTCTCTGGCCTCCCAGACCGCATCGCCCTCGAGGCACTGCACCGCCGCGATTCCGGTCTCGCCGCCGCTCCGTCGCTCCACCATGCACTGTAGCGCCTCGAGGGCGTGAAATCCGTACGAGTCCAGACCGGTGTGGTACCAGTTAATGTAGCCGATGGATAACGCCTCTTCGATGGGCGTACCTACCTCGTGCTCCAGCTCCGGTTCGCGACGGACGAGTGGCAAGGAGGAGCCGGCCATAAAAGGCACGCTAAGGTCTCGGGCGCGCTCGTACATCCACAGGGCGTCCGCCCAGTTGTAGGCCAGGTGCTTGTCGTTGAAGACGGGCACGGAGCGGCCTGAAGCGGCGATGACTCCACAAATCTGCTCGAAGAGATAGCGGCGGGGATACAGGCGGCGGTCCCGCTCGTTCGCCGCGTAGTCCCCGTGCTCGCCGATAAGCACCACGCCGTCCACCGCAAGCTCCCCGTCCTGCCAGTCTCTGGCCGTGGGCCAGTGACCGGTCGCGCTTGGGGGTGTCAGGGTGAGCGCCGAACGGACGCTGGGATAGACGGTGATACCGTGCTCTCTGGCAAGCTCCATCCCCACGTCCCCCCAGTGGACCTGGTCCATGTACATGGAGACCAGGTCAACATGGGGTTCGAGAAGACCGTCATCCGTGGGAAAGCCCCTGGCGAGCTTGGAGACGATCAGATCGGCGTGGGAGCCGGGAAAGTAGACCGTAACGACCGCGGCTATCTTCTTTCGCTCGGCCACGGCATGCTCCAGCAGTTCGTGTTTCACCGGCCTTGGGAGGGGCACAGCGCGCCGTGCCCTCAGGCCTCCCCTAGAGCAGATTGGCAAATTCCTCGGGCGTCAATCCGGCGGCCCGTATCAAAGCCAGCATGATGCCTCTGCCCAGGTCTCGGTTGTGCAGGGGTACGCTAACCTTGGCTCGACGCTCTGGATGCCTCAATATCAGATGGCTGCCGGTCTGACGCTCCTCGACAAACCCTGCTCGTCTGAGTGCGGCCACCATCTGCCGCGGCCTGACGGCTGGCAGCCGTCTAGCCATTGGGAGCGGGTTGTGCTAGATGCAGGAATCGACTGGGTATCGGATCGCCGTGCTCGCGAGCGACGTGGAGCCACCCGTTCATGGCATCCTGGATCATTTCCCAGGCCTCTTCGAAGGTCTCTCCTTCGGAAACGCATCCGGGGAGCTCAGGCACGGCCACGAAATAACCGCCCTCCTCGGCTACCTCAAACTCATACTCAATCCCATCCTTGGTGATCTTCAGCTTGTCCTTGGGCATCAACTTCTGCATATCCCTGATCCTCCACCTGCCTATTGTAGCAGCGGGGACCCGGCTCCTCCTCAAGCCCACCTCAGTTTTCCGGCGGGCCGAAGAGGTCTTCGACGTCGCGTTCCATCTGGGCCTTGAGCTCCGCCGCCTCCATGAAGCCAAGCTCGCGGTAGGACTCGGGCGTCCCGTAGTCCCGCGTGTGGATGACCACCGGCATCGGCAGTGCGTGCCCAAAGACCAGCGCCTGTTGCTTGGACTCGAGCCGCGACAACACCCCGCGCAGCTTCCGGCTGCCCGAGACCCCGGTCAGAACGGCGTCTATGTCCCGCTCGTTGTCCAGCAGGCATGTGATCTTGGTGCCGAGCTGGCTCATCACCTCGGGGTCGATGCCGCTGGGCCGCTGGTCCACCACCAGCAGGGTCACGTTGTGTTTTCGCATCTCTCTGGCTATGGTGCCGAAGATGGTCTGACCGGCAACACCGGGGCTCAGGTACTTGTGGGCCTCCTCTATGGTGATCACCAGAGGCCTGGGTTTCCGAGCATCCTCGCCCTGAGCCTCCTCAGCCATCCGGGCGTAGCTCTCGTGGATTCTCCGGGTAAGGAGGTTGGCGACCAGCACGTAGGCGGAGACGTCGGCGCCGTAGCGGCCGAACTCCAGCACGACGTGTATGCCCCTGTTGAGATAGTCGAGGATCTGGCCCACCGAGTCGTGCGCCGAGTTTTCGTCCATGAATCCGAGGCGCCGGAGCCGGCCCAGCCGGTTGGAGAGGGCGCTCAGTGCACTCTGGTTGACGCTCAGCTCCTCCGCCAGCTCCAGCACCCCGGGCCTGTCCATGGCCAGGAACTCTCGGAGCCATCGCCGGGAGCCGAAGCGGCGCTCCAGGGAGAAGGCCGCTTCGACGGCGATGTCGGAGAGGCCCCACATGTCCCGGAGCACCTGGATGTCCTCGGGCTCAATCTCCTGATAGCCGATCCTGACCACGTAGTCGGGGGTCAGCCCGCGCCGCCGCGAGCTGTCCTCGTCCAGCGAGAAGACGGCGACCCGGGAAGTGAAGAGCTGCTTCAGTCCCTTTACCTCCCGGCTGTCCTCGCTGAACCCCTTCCACCCGTACTCGCTCTGCATGTCGAACACCAGGTTGACGGCCGCCCCACTCTGGAGTATGCCGATGAGCAGCAGCCGTGTCAGGAAGGTCTTGCCGGTGCCCGTCTTTCCGAAGACGCCGACGCTGCGCCGGACGAGCTCCTCCATGTCAAGGCAGAGCCTGGCCTCCATGTCCAGTGGGTTGCCGATGAAGAAGTGGCGCTCGTCCTCGGACCCAAAGACGAGCTGCACGTCGCGGTCGGACGCCAGCGACACGGCGGAAAAGTGGGCAGGAACGGTCTTGGCGGGTTGCGGACCGTCGATGGCCTCCAGCGGGTCGGCGGCGAGGGTGAGCACCGGCTCGACGTCGACCATGCCGAAGGCCGTGGTCCCCGAGACGACCTCCGCGACAAATGGGTTGGACACGTCGGGCGGGTTGAGCTTCAGGCTTGGATCGGTGGAGCCCAGGGAGACGCCGGTCACCACCCCGAAGAAGCGCATCCGGTCGCCCTCTATGGTGACGTACCTGCCGACCTTCACGTCCTCGATGGACGTGCCGGGGTCGAGCTTCACCTCCACGCCGTCGGCCAGCGACCCGGAGACCACCATTCCCAGGCGCGTAGCCTCCCCATTGTCGGGACCCGAGCCGTCTGTGTGTACGCCGGAGGTCACGTCGCGATCCTCTTCAGGACGTTGTTGAGCCTCGACAGCTGGAGTTGTTCGAGCATCGGCGCCAGGCGCACGGACTACCCAGATCGGAGCTACCAGCGCAATCTGCAACACCAGATCGCCGAACTCAATCTGGAACTCGACGAGAAGAACAAGGAACTCGAGCGCAATCTGCTGGAAAAGGAGGCGGTGAAGACCTACCGCCATGTACTTC
>JADFHV010000073.1 GCA_022566975.1 Chloroflexota bacterium | reverse complement strand
CCACTACTAGGGGAATCTCGGTTGATTTCTTTTCCTCAGGGTACTTAGATGTTTCAGTTCCCCTGCTTACCCCCCCGATACAATCGGGGTATCCCGGTATGAGCCGGGATGGGTTGCCCCATTCGGGAATCCCCAGCTAAGCTCGCTAGACAGCTCACTGAGGCTTGTCGCAGTCTTGCCACGCCCTTCTTCGGCCCTTGGCCCCAAGGCATCCACCGTAGACCCTTAATAACTTGACCCACATTAAGGATCATTTACTCGGACAGGATTCAGTTGTTAAGGTGCAAAAAAAGGCGGTCAGGCTACTCCCGACCGCCGTTTGGGAGTTACCGTTGGCTGTATGTTATGTCACGCGTAGCGTCATCGTTCGTCTCACTGAGTACACAGTATATGGCATCGCCCACGAGGGCGTCAAGCGTTTTCAGAGCAGACCCATCGGGGTTTGGCACACGCTGCATCTCAGCGAAACGACGGCCCCATCAAGCGCGGTGTAAGGCCGGTCACGCCCGGGCGTCGGCCCCTTCATGTTCAGATGCACCGATGCTCCTCCAGCACGCTGCAGGGATGTGGCTGAAACCCGCCGAGATGTTCGCACACTCGGACCTCCTCCTGTGCCCGCGCATTCAGTCAAGCGGGTGGGCCATCCGGCAGGGGCCGGTTGAATCTGCCAGGGGCGCCGGTGTAGGGTATAATGCGACGGTTCGTGTAGGCGCAGGGCGGTTTGATGGACCCGACAAAGATCCGGTTGCACAGTGGAGAGAAGGTCCTATTTGACAAGGGGCCCGCGGTCCTCACCGACCAGAGGCTGATGGCTGAGGCGATGGGCGCCGAAGGGCCTGTCGAGACACCGTTGGCGGACCTTGCCAGCTTCCGCCAGGTTAACGGTGGCGTGGAGAGCCGCACCAGGGAGGGCTCTCAGGCGATTGGCATCGGTGTGGCGCTGCTTGTCGTTGGCACGCTCGCAAGGGGCGCGTCCGAGCTACTCGAGGCGATTCTATTCATCATTGGAGCCCTCGCGCTTCTCATCGGAGTCTACTTCGTGCTCTCCAGCGCCATCAGAGTCAAGCCTCACACGCTGGTCTTGTTCCAGACCATCCTTTCAGAGGACGTCATCGTGACGTTCCCCGGATGGGACAATCCGGATGCCCAGGAGCTGACACGCGCTTTCGTGCGGGCCAAGCGAGCGTTATGAACGGTCAGCACTCTGTACAGGCGGGCCGACACGCGGCCACCGAGGCCATAAGCGGCCTCGGTGGCCGGTCGTGACCCCGTTGGACGGGGCGCCGACGGCCTAGTCGTCGCTCACTGCCGGGGCCGGGGAGTCCACACCCTCGGCGCGCGGAGCGGGCGCCACTTCGACGCTGGCCTCGCCCCGCAGCACCGACAGCACCATCGCGAAGATCATCAGACCACCGGACACCAGAAAGGCCCTTCTGAGTCCAAGCACAAAGGCAACAAGCACACTCTCCCCACCATCCTCCGAGACCGCCGACAGGTTCGGCTCGTAGCCGAGCGACCCCATGGTCAGCGTCACCAGCATTGTCGCCAGCACGATGCCGCTGACGTTCGCCGACGTCCTCGTCAGGTTTAAGAAGGCTGAGACTATGCCGTATCGCGCCCTCCCCAGCGAGCTCATGATGGCGCTTGAATTGGGAGACGAGAATGTCCCCATCCCCAACCCCGAAAGCATCATGCCACCGATCACGTGTATGGGAGGCGAGTCGACGGTGAGCCGAGAGAAGGTGAACATGGACGCTGCGCTGAGAATCATGCCGGCGACGGCAGGCCAGCGGGTCCCGAACCTGTCCGACAATCGTCCGCTCAGCGGCCCGATGACGGCCATGCATATCGACCCTGGCACCATCAGCAGGCCGGCCTTGCCCGCCGAATAACCCAGGCCCTGCACCAGGTAGAAGGGCATGAGGAAGAAGACCGCCGACCCTCCGAGGAACGACAGGAAGCGCGCGCTGACCCCCATGGAGAAGACCCTGTTTTTGAAAAAGTCGAGGTCGAGAATCGGGTCGCTGGCCCTTCTCTCCCACCAGATGAAAACCGCCAGCAGCAGCACCGCCACGGCGAGCCCGGCGGTGATGAGAGGCGCAGTCCAGCCGAGTCGGTGGCCGTTGGTCATAGCCAGCAGGAGGGTGACCAGTGCCCCCGACGAGAGGGCGGCGCCGGGCCAGTCGAAGGTCCGCTGCTTCGAGCCGGCCTCGGCAGCAGGTTTCCCGCCCCTCAGCACGACCAGAGCGGCCGCCATCGCCAGCAGGCCAACCGGAACGCTTGCGTAGAACACCGATCGCCAATCGAGCGCGCTGACGAGAAGGCCGCCGACTATGGGCCCGCTAATCGCCCCGGTGCCGATTACCGTCATGTACAGCCCCAGGGCCTTACCGCGTTCCCGCTCAGGGAACACCTCGGTGATCATCGCCATGCCGTTGGCCTGAATGGCCGCGGAGCCTATCCCCTGCAGCACCTTGGCCACGACCAGCAGAGCGAAAGTTGGGCTGGCGCCTCCGAAGGCAGCGGCGACGACGAAGATGACGAAACCGATGAGGTAGACACGCTTCCGGCCGATCATGTCCGAAAGGCGCCCCATGGGCATCAGCATGGCGCTGGTGCTGAGGACGTACCCAAGCGTTATCCACTGGACCGTAGGAATGTCGGCGTCGAAGTGCTCGGCTATGCGAGGCAAGGCGATATTGACTCCCGACTGGTCCATCACGGTCAGGAACATGCCGATGGCGATGGCCGAGTACGCCCACCACTTTCGACGATCCTTCGCGCCGGACCAAACGCTCTGAGCATAGGTAGCGTAGGGTCCTGCCTCAGACCTTCGAGGGTAGGCTGCGGTCGGCTTCGGCCCGTGCAGCCTCCCGCTGGTGCCCACCGAATATGGTGAGCACGAGGGCCAACGCGACGAAGCCGGCCGTGACGATGTAGGCGCGGCTAAGACCTTCAGTGAACGCCTCGCGGGCGCCCGCGGCGTCGCCTGAAGAGACCGCATCGAGGGTTGGCTCGAAGCCCATCGAGCCCATCGTCGCGGTCACTACCGCCGTGGCCAGGCCTACTCCGGTGACACTGGCGATGTTGCGCACCATGTTCATGAAGGCGGTGGCGATGCCGTACCGCTCACGCTCGACAGTGCTGAGCACCGCGCTTGCGTTGGGCGAGAAGAACATGCCCATCCCAATGCCCTGAAAGGCAAGGGCAGTAACCACCTGCCCGCCGGAAGCGGTGGTGCCGAGCCGCGAGAGCATGAGCATCGATACCAGCGACGCCACCAGCCCAGCGACGGCAAATCGCTTCCATCCGTATCTGTCGGAAAGACGCCCCGAAATCGGGCCGAGGACCGCGAAAGCGATGGCGGTTGGCGCCATCGTCAGGCCGGCCCGACCTGGAGAGTACCCTAGCACGCCTTGAAGGTAGAACGGCATGAGGAAGAAGACCGAAGTGCCGGCCAAAAAGACCAGGAAGCTCGCCGAGTTTCCCAGCGAGAACAGGCGGCGCCGGAACAGCTCCAGTGCCAGCATGGGGTCCGGCGCTCGACGCTCCCACCACAGGAACGCTACGAACAGCATGACGACGCCGGCCATCGCGGCTGCGACGATGGGCGACCCCCAGCCCACGCGGTGAGCGTTGGTCATTACCAGTAGGAAGGTGGCCAGCGCCGCGGACGACAAGAACGCGCCAACCCAGTCGAAGGAGCCTTGACCTCCCCCACGTAGCGAGTCCTCCGCGGAACGTCCCTCCAGGACGACCAGAGCCGCTACTATCGACGCGAGACCAAATGGCAGGCCCATGAAGAATATGAAGCGCCATCCAAAGGCGCCCACCACCGCCCCGCCGACCACCGGGCCGGCGATGGCCCCCACCCCAACTACCGTCAAGAACAGTCCGATGGCCTTCCCTCGCTCGCTGGGCGCGAAGGTGGACGTGACTATCGCCATCCCGTTGGACTGGATCATGGCGGCACCGACACCCTGCAGGACCTTGAACAGGATCACGCCCAGCAGCTCCGTCGAGATGCCCGCCAATAGGGCGCCCACCACGAACACCACGAGGCCGCTTGTGTAGACGCGCTTGCGTCCGACCATGTCCGACAGCCGTCCCATGGGCAGCAGCAGTGCCCCTGTCGTGAGCATGTAGCCCAGCGTCACCCACTGCACCTCGGGGATGGTAGCGTCGAAGTGCGTAGCCAGCCGCGGCAGTGCCAGGTTGACGCCCGACTGGTCAAGGACCGAGACGAACGTCCCCAGGGCTATCGTCCCGAAGACCCACCACTTGTGATCGAGGCGCCGCGGGGCGGCCAAAAGAGGTCTCAAAGTTGTCTCATTGTATTCTCCGGCCCGCTAAAAACGAAGGGCCTTTCGCGGAACGGAGGACTCCTAACGCGGACGGGGGGTGCATACTAACGGACCATCCCCGGTGCATCACTCTGAACAACGCCATCGCAACCGTTGCAAGCCGTGCCAGGTGTGCCGGCCTTAACCAAGGTAGCGGGTCAGCTACCCACCTACCGTATGTCCTTGACCACGCGGCCTCCCTTGATCACCAGCCTTCACGTTGTTCGGGTCGGTGAACAGGTCCAGGTCGCTCAGAGGATCGCCCTCTACCGCCACCATGTCAGCCGCCATGCCTTCCCTCACGACCCCGACCTTGTCCTCTAAGCGGAACAGCCTGGCATTCGTGCTGGTGGCACTGACGATCGCCTCCATCGGTCCCAGAAGCTTCGACTTGATGCTCAGCTCCTCCCCCCGGTGTGTCTGACGCTTGCCGAGGAGGTCCGACCCCGAGGCGACACTGATACCGGACTCGGCGGCCAGTCCGACGCTGACCGGCATCTGGCCTTGTATCTGACTCAGCTTCATCTTGTTTTCGTGGGACATTCCCTGGGCCTCGGCGTCTCGTGCCAGCACCTCCATGATGAGCAGGGTCGGCACCATGTAAGCCCCCCGCTCGGCCATCTGTGCCGCGGTCGGCTCGTCCAGGATGCTGCCGTGCTCGATGGACCTCACGCCCGCCTCCAGACAGCTGGCGATAGAGGCCGAAGTATGGCAGTGGGCCATGACATACGTGCCGACGGACTCGGCCTCGTGGACCGCGGCAGCGATCTCCTCCACCGTGAACTGCACGCTCTCCAGCTTGTCGGTTTGGGACATCACTCCGCCCGACCCCATGACCTTGATCTGGGTCGCCCCAAGCCGCAGCTGGCGACGTGCCGCCGCTCGGACGGCGTCCGCGCTGTCACAGAGCTCCGGCGCCGCCAGGATGCCCGGGACCGACTCGGGCACCGCCGACTCATAGCGGTCCCGTTGGTCCCCGTGACCACCGGTCTGCGACAGCGGTGAGCCGGCCGGCAAGATTCGCGGTCCGTTGATCAGCCCTTGCTCGACCGCAAAGGCAAACGCGGGGTCGAGCCCTGCCGCGTCCCGTACCGTGGTGAACCCCTCCTGGAGGGCCAGCTCAATGTTCTCCACCACGTCCAGAACGTAGGTGGTCAGGTTGTCCTCCGGACCGGCGGTGTGGCGGTGGTTCACGCCTAGCAGCCCGAAGTGGACGTGCGCGTCGCTCAGTCCCGGCAAGAGCGTCATGCCGTCCAGGTCTACAACCTCCGCGGCCCGCGGGATCGCCATCGAATCAGGGGAGCCGACCGCGGTGATAACCCCGTCCTCGGTCACGACACTGGTATTTGGGCGAGGGTCTCCACCGGTCCCGTCGATCAGTGTGGCTCTGTGAAGAACGATCGTAGACAAAGCACAGACCTCCCTTCGGTTACGCGTATGATTACGCGCCTTAAGCCGGTCGATAGGGCCATAGAGCCTCTAGTGGTCAGTCACACCTGTTCCGATGACTCGAGACGATACTGCCCCGCCTGTCATTCTGAGGAGTCCCCGACGAAGAATCTGGTGTGGGGGCTCATCCGGGCTAGGTCGCGGAGTCCCCCAACCCGTCCAGATTCTTCACTACCGTTCAGAATGACATCGATTAAATCACGCCTGACTGACCATTAACTGGCCGGAAAGATGCGCCTGAACAGGACGTGACGGCGGTTCAGGGTGTGGGGCCTGACCTCTCCCGCCCACCGACCTCGCTCCACGGCCTCGGCCCAGCGGTCGCTGGTCAGTACGTCAGGGCTCTCGATCTCGTAGAGGGCGGCATATCTGGGTTCGTTCTCCGCGACCATTCGGCGGCGCTCGCCGCCGATCATCATCGTCAGCTCATCGGTCTTGAAGCGTGCGATGCCGAGGACTCCAGGCACGTCCGACAGATAGGGGATGTGCTCCGTGTCGTACACCTCGTTGAACAGCTCTTCCTTGTCCGGCTCTACGTCCATCCTCGCGGCGAACAGGTAGCTCGTCTTCACCAGGGCCATCGTCTTTTCCTCCATTCGTAGTCTGTCCGGTGCCGCGGATTATATCAGCAAGGGGGCCATGTCCGGCGGGTTGACAGCGCACCCCACTGCTCTAGAATGGGGGCCTGCTCCAGGATAATCGGACCGGTGCCAGGAGGTCAGGGATGATAACCAAGTTCGGCAGTCTTTTCGCCGGCCACGTGGACCTGGACGACATAGGCTTCGACGCCACACCGGTGAACGAACGGTGGCTCTCCGACGAGCGCCTGGCGGGAGTCTTCGACAAGACCGAGGCCATCGCCAAGGTCATGGACAGGACAGGCTACGACACCTTTTGGCTGGCCGAGCACCACTTTCAACGCGAGGGGTACGAGTGTATCCCCAACATCATCCTGCTGGGACTCCACCTGGCACACGTGACCGAGCGCCTCAAGTTCGGCTGCGCCTTCAACATCGCGCCCATGTGGGACCCCGTGCGGCTGGCGGAAGACTTCGCCACCGTAGACTACCTAACGGGAGGCCGCATCATATTCGGCGTTGGTCGCGGCTACCACACCCGGGAGGTGGAGGTCTTCGGCGCGCCCATGCTGGACCAGGACGCCAACCGCGACCTGTTCGAGGAGCAGGTGGACATCATCTTCAAGGCGTTCAACGAGCCCGCGTTCTCTCACCACGGCAAGCAGTACGACATCCCGCCGAAGGTCCCGTACCGGGGCTACGAGCTGGAGGAGGTCACGCTGGTACCCAGGCCCCTGCGGCGGCCCGTCGAGTGCTGGCAGCCCATCGTCAGCGCCAGCCCCCGGGGCATCGACTTCATGATCAAGCACGGCATCAAGGGCATCATAGGCGGCGGCGCCGCCACCGGCGGTGCCAGCGACAAGGTCGTGACCGCGTGGAGAGACGCGCTGGTCGAGTCGGGGCGGGAGGCTGAGCCTGGCACGGACCTGATCATAAGCTTCTCCACCTACATCGCCGAGACTCAGGAGAAGGCCATCGAGGAGGCGAGGCCGTTTTTCGAGGAGAACATGAAGATGTTCGCTCCCCTGGGGTTCGTCCGCGGCCTGACCGACGAACAGATCGAGGCACTCGCCGACCGAAAGAGGGCGCCGGTCACCAAGCTACCTACCATCGAGGAGGCCGTGGAGGCGGGTGCGTGGCTGTGTGGGCCTCCAGAGCTCATTACCGAGAAACTGATGGAGGTCCAGGAGCGCTACCCCGGCCTGGACCAGGTGAACATAGGCCAGCCCGTGGGCACCCCACAGAGCGTGATCCTGGAGCAGCTCGAGTTGTTCGCAGAAGAGGTCATGCCCTCCTTCAAGAGCAAGGCCCCCGCCGCGGCCCCAGCCGACTAGCCCAGGTCCGGGTCGCGAGCCTGGAAGTGAGGCATGATAACCAAGTTCGGGAGTATCTTTGGCGGCCACGTGGACCTGGACGACATCGGGTTCGACGGGACGCCCGTCAACGTCCGCTGGCTCTCCGACGAGCGCCTGGCGACGGTCTTCGACAAAACGGAGGCCATCGCCAGGCTCATGGACAGGACCGGCTACGACACCTTCTGGCTGACCGAGCACCACTTCCAGCGCGAGGGTTACGGGTGCATCCCCAACATCATCCTGCTGGCACTCCACCTGGCACACGTGACCGAGCGCCTCAGGTTCGGCTGCGCCTTCAACACCGCACCCATCTGGCACCCCCTGCGACTGGCGGAGGACTTTGCCACCACCGACATCCTGACCGGAGGCCGGCTGGTCTTCGGTGTCGGACGCGGCTACCACACCCGCGAGGTCGAGGTGTTCGGCGCTCCGATGCTGGACGGTGACGCCAACCGCGACCTCTTCGAAGAGCAGGTCGACATAATCTTCAAGGCCTTCAACGAGCCGTCCTTCTCCCACCACGGCAAGCACTACGATATCCCGCCGAGGGTGCCGTATCGAGGCTACGAGCTTGACGAGATCACCCTCGTCCCGCGTCCCCTTAGACGGCCGGTCGAGTGCTGGCAGCCCATCGTCAGCGCCAGCCCACGGGGCATGAGCTTCATGATAAAGCACGGTATCAAGGGCGTGATCGACGGCGGAGCCGCGGCCGGCGGCGCCAGCGACAAGGTGGTCACCGCGTGGAGAGACGCGTTGGTCGAGTCTGGCCGAAACGCGGAGCTGGGCACGGACCTGATAATAGGTTTCTCCTTCTACGTCGCCGAGACTCAGGCGAAGGCCATCGAGGGGGCGAGGCCGTTCTTCGAGGAGACCATGAAGATGTTCGCCCCTCTCGGCTTCGTCCGCGGCATCACCGACGAGCAGATCGAGGCGCTCGCCGACCGCAAGAGGGCGCCGGTCACCAAGCTGCCTACCATAGAGGAGGCCGTGGAAGCGGGCTCGTGGCTGTGCGGACCTCCAGAGCTCATCACCGAGAAGCTGATGGAGGTCCAGGAGCGCTACCCCGGCCTGGACCAGGTGAACGTAGGCCAGCCGGTGGGCACCCCGCAGAGCGTGCTCCTGGAGCAGCTCGAGCTGTTCGCAGCCGAGGTGATGCCCGCAT
>JADFHV010000072.1 GCA_022566975.1 Chloroflexota bacterium | reverse complement strand
AGATAGACAAGCTCGACACCGAGGACAATTTCGATATACCCGACCGATACGGAATCCGCAGCCTCCCCACACTGATGATATTCAAGGGAGGCGAGCAGGTCGACCAGATCTTCGGTGCCCGGCCCAAGGCCGAGCTGAAACGCTACCTGGAGAAAGCCCTTGCCTGAGCTTATCCGGGGCGTCTCAAGGGGTACTCCACATGAATCTGACGGGTCGATTAAGGAGGCAGGATGAACAGGGGCTTGAAGATCGGCGAGGTAGCCAAGGCGACCGGCCTGACAACCAAAACGATTCGCTACTACGAGCTTAATCGCCTACTGGAGGAACCGGAACGAACCGAGTCTGGCTACCGTATTTACGGACAAGAGGACGTGGAGCGGTTGGAGTTCGTCAAGAAGGCGAAGCGCCTTGGTCTATCCCTGGAAGAGATACGGGACATCCTCCAACTCCATGCCCAGAGACAGTCTCCCTGCGTCCACGTGCTGGCCTTGCTGGACCGGAAGCTGGACCAGTTGGACGACATCATGAGGGAGATGGACGAGTTCCGACAGGAGCTAATGCGCCTCAGGGTAGAGTCCCAGGTGCGTCTAGAACAGCTTCCTGACGACGCACGCATCTGCGGAATCATCGAGCGGGGCATCCACGGAAAGGGGCAGGTAGCCCTGACCTGGCTGGAAGGACGTCGCAAGCGGGGTTAAGGACTCCGTGCCGATGCATTCGGGGCGGCGAGGCCGCGAGACGCGCGTCCAGAGCGTCCTGGCCCGGCTGCCAGGGGTCTGTGAGGCCACCGCTGACCACAGGACCCAGCAAATACGTCTGGCCCTGGACCCCGACACTATGTTCGTCACGCACCTCCTCTTTTTCAATGAACAGCGGTCGGCACTCAAACCGATCTGTGGAGCGGCACCTACTCCTGACGCATGGTGGCTGCTATGTTCAGGCCGGCAGCCAGGCGGGCCGGGTAGGCTGCGGAGAGCGTGCCGATCACCAGGGTGAGCAGTAGAGCTCCAAGCAAGACGCCCGCATCCATGGAGGGCTTGATGACCAGGCCAAAGGTTTCGAGCTTCAGGGGAGCTATCACTAGGAACGCGAGTGCCACGGCAACCAGGAAGCCGAGCAGGGAGAGAACGAAAGCCTGGACCATCACATAGAAGACCATCTCCGCTCTGCCGAAGCCTATGCTCCGCAGGACCGCCATCTCCCGCTGGCGCTGCCTCACGACGGTGAACATGACGTTGGCAATGGCCAGAACCACGGCTATGGCCATGACAGCCGAGACCGTCCGGAGGATCAGGATGATCCCTTGGAGAGCGCGGTTGAAGGTTTCGAACGCTTCGAACTCCTTAGTTACCTCTACGGGCAGGGCGTCCTCGATCCTTGACGTTAGCGCTTCGTCGCCGCGTATCACGAACACGGAGACCTCTGAACCAAGGTTAAAAAGCCGGCTTGCTGTGTCCAGGTCGACCCACACCTCGTTGTCCGCGATGGTCCCGGTCTCAAAGACGCCTTTGACCGGAAACTCCTCCCCCCGATACAGAAACACACCTCCCGGCCGCAGGTCCTTGGCCTCGGCGATGTTGGAGCCCACCATGACTTTCCCTTCATCCCCTGGTCCCAACTGCGACCCTTCCTTCATCCGGAACTTCTCAAGAGAGGCGTAAGACTCCAGAGGTATACCTCTGAACAGGACTACCGTTTCAGATGCGCTGCCACCGAAGGCATGAATCTCAGGAACGACGAGCTGCGCTCCCAGCTCTCTCAGTGTCGCCTCGTAGGCAATCGGCAGAAAACTTCCCCCTGCCTCACCCAGGGTGCCCTTTTGTTGAACTATCAGGTTTCCCGTGTCTTCGGAGGTGAAGGTCTGTGTAGCCCCTTTGGTTATGGCCTCGATGGAGAGAAACACGAACAGGGCGACAACTATGCCCAGGATGCTACTGAGGGTCATCCGCTTCCTGCCCAGCATCTCTCTCATGCCCAGACGGGCCATTTGCAGGAACAAAACTAAGCCTCCCGAAGCGTCTCAGCCACCGGCGCAGCAGCCGCTCTTCGCGCCGGTAGGTAGGACCCAATGATGCTGAACAGGGCGGCCAGTCCCAGCCCTAGCAAGATCGTTGCAGGCGTGAGCTGAGGGCGGACCGCGAGGTCGACCAGGGCAACGCCGCTCCCCAGGTAGAGAACGGCAATGACCCCCAGGATCAGGCCTAACAGGTAACCCAACCCCGCCAGGATAAGGCCCTCGAGGAGGTAGATACCCGTAATGGCGCCCCGCGACAGCCCGATAGCTTTGAAGATGCCGATCTCCCTTCGCCTCTCCCAGACGGTCATGTTGGCCACGTTAAATATGCCAAAGGCTATCGCTATGAGGGCGATTGCCCCTACCATGGCGATGACATTCTTCACCGCCGCTGTAGACCTGTTGGCTGTGTCCCAGTAAGTACTCTCGAAATACACATCGGCCAGCCTGCCTATCTCTGAATCTCCCTCCAGGGCGGCTTTAGCGCCATCAAGGTCCCTCTCGGCAGGCACCTGAATGTGGATGGTGGAAAAGGTGTCGATCTGGTTTAGAAGGCGCTGTCCGTCCTTCAGGGTTACCCAGACTTCAGCGTCCATGGCTCCGCCGGCCCTGAAGATCCCGTTAACCTGGAAGGGTTCGCCTCCGACATCAAGACTCTGGCCGACCCTCCACCCCTGCTGGTTTGCCAGGCTTTCTCCAACAGCGATGAAGTTACCCCTTTGTAGCCATTGGCCCCCCAGAAGCTCCACGTCTCTTACCACCCGATAGCTCTCCAGGGGAACGGCTCGCAGGTGGACGATTTCGCCCTCTACGCGGAAGTGCCGGTAGAGTATAGGAGCCACGGCACTGCCTGGAACAAGTTCCTGAGCCCTGGCGACCATCTCTCGTGGGAGCCTGGCTGAATCGGCTAAGAAGGTTCCCTTCTGGATCAGTATGATGTTCCGCGCCGAGGTGGCTCCGCCGGAGAGGGTATTTCCGATGCCCTCGGCGACGCTGGAGAGGAGAAGGAAAACGGCCACGATCACCGCGATGCCGCCAACGGCCAGAGAAGACCTGAGGCGATAGTTTAGAACGTCCCTGACAGCTATATGAGCGAACCTGAACATCGCGTGACTAAGGCCCTTCCTCCCGTTCTATCAGGCCGTCCCGCAGGTAAATGACCCTTGTCCCTCTCTCCGCCACCAGGGGGTTGTGGGTAACGATGATGAATGTGAGGCCCAGGTCGCGGTTCAGACCTACCAGCAAGTCCATCACGGTTTCCGCAGACTTGGAGTCCAGGTCACCAGTCAACTCATCCCCCAGGACCAGCCGCGGGTTGGCCACGATGGCGCGGGCGATGGCCACGCGCTGCTGCTCGCCCCCTGAGAGCTCTGAGGGGCGATGCCGTAGTCGGTCACCGAGGCCCATCACCCCCAGGACCTCCTCGGTCATCTTCCTCCTGCCACGCCTGGGAAAGCCTAATGCAATCAGGGGGAGCTCCACGTTCTCCACCGCCGAAAGGGTCGGCACCAGGTTGTAGAACTGGAAGATGAATCCGACGTTCTCTCTTCGGAAGCGCGTCAGATCGCCATCGCCCATCTGGCTCAGGTCTTGGCCGTCGAACACCACCTGACCGCTATCCGGCCGGTCGATTCCACCGAGCAGGTGAAGAAGGGTGGTCTTTCCGCAGCCGCTGGGGCCCATGATTACCGCGAACTCTCCGTGACTGAGATCGAAGCTCACCCCTCGCAGGGCCTGCACTCTATCCCGCCCTCGAAGATAGGTCTTCTTCAGGTCTACGTTGTGAATCAGGACACGCCTTTTGTCGGGGGCAATCGTCTCACGGGAGATGGTCCCTGGCACGGCCGTTTCTCCCGCTTTGCCTACGAGATACCTGGCCGGGTTGTGGTCGAAGGCCACCTTGCATCCCATCGAACAGAAGTAGAAGACCGTATCTTCAACCAGAGATGTGGCTGGCGGCTTCTCTTGCTTTACGGCCATGCCGCATACAGGGTCTGTCGCCATGGGACCTCTCCCGACTGTGCGGTGGTGAGAGCAAGGATATCGTGAACGCGTTTAGGAGCGCCACCGCTTGGCCTAAATTGACTACCTGAATCGGACGGCTTTCTTATCCCTGCCGAACACGCCGATACCGGCATGTTCATGTCGGTACCGCAGGCGGTCTCTACGGCTAGCCGGCCTCGAGGTCCAGCAGCGCCTGCTTGAGGTCCAGGTCACGCGCGCCCTTGCCGAAGCCGCCGAGTCCGCCGTCGCTGGCGACGACCCGGTGGCATGGGACGATGATGGATAGGCGGTTCCGTGCCATGCACTGCCCGGCGGCCCTGGCCGCTCGGGGACTCCCCGCCTGGGCCGCGAGCCACGAGTAGGTGCGGGTCTCTCCGAACGGGATCGAGCGGCAGGCCTGCCATGCGGCCCGAAGAAACGGCGAGGCGTCATCCACGTCGATGGGCTGCCCGTCGAAGGTCACCGGCTCGCCCTTGAAGTAGAGCGCCAGCAGGGCCGTGAGGTCCTCAAAACGTTCGGGGGTCAACTGGGCCTCCGCCGCCTCATGGCCGAGCAGGGCGACGCACTCCTCAGGCGAGGTCTCCGGTAGCGTCGTGCGCCTGATCGCCGTGGGTGAGGCCAGAAGCCCCATCCAGCCGAGCGGAGTCTCGACGACGTCGTAGTAGTAGAGGGTCATTGGGCCTGTCCTCCGCCTAAGCGGACGAGTCGGCGAAGCGCGTGTCCCGCGAGTCTGACCCTGATGCTTCTCCACGCCCGCACTATCTCCCCGTCGGTCTCGTCACCGCGGTCGTGTTGCCCGTAGCGGCTGTCCGCGAAGGCACGGGCTATGCGCTCCGCGCTGGCCGCGACCCCTGGGATGGACCGTCCGATCGAGGCGGCGTACTCCGCAGGTGTCTGATGCTTCCGCCGCCGCAGGCCTGCCAGAGCTCCCAGCCGCCCCATCTTGGCGTAGGCCCGGTCGATCTGGCCCGCCCTCCAGAGCCCCTGGTTCCAGACAAGGTACAACACGAGCCAGAGTGCGGCTGCGCTGCCGGCGCCGATGGCCGCCCGGACCAGCACATCTGCCGAGCGGCCGGAGGAGAGACTGCCGCCCCCGAACGCCTCCAGGTCCTCGGGATTGAAGGGGTCGTCCGCGGGGAAGATATCCTCGGCGTCTTCCAGACCCAACTCGCCTCGCCTTGAGTCCTCTTCCGAGCCGGCGCCACGAGCGGTGTCTCTCCCGGGCAGGTCCCAGGCGGGCGTGGGCTCGAAGTCGATCCATCCATAGCTCGGGAAGTAGATCTGGACCCAGGCATGGCTGTCCGTATCCCGCACGAAGTATTGGCTGGACTTCGAGTCGAACTCGCCCGGAGCGTAGCCGGCCGCCAGCCTGGCGGGCACCCCTGTTGCCCTCAACATTACCGTCATGGCCGAGGCGAAGTAGTCGCTGTATCCCGTCCGGGTCTCGAACAGGAAGTGGTCAACGCCGTCGGCCTCCTGAGGGGGGGCTTTGATCTTCTGGGAGTAGACGAAGTCGGAACCTCTCAGGTAGGACTGTATAGCCTGGGCCTTGTCGTATGGAGTCTCGGCGTCGCGCGTAATCTCCGTCGCCAGTCCGTGTACGCGCTGGGGCAGGCTCGCGGGAAGCTGGAGGTAGTGGTCCGTAATGAAGCCGCCGTACTCTGTGCCGGCCTCGGTCAGGTCGTCCGGTCCCGCCACGGAGACAGACGACACCATCGTATACGGCTCGTTTTCCTTGATGTTCTCGCTGAACCTCAGTGACACGACCTCTGGTGTCAGCGGTACCTTTCTCTGGACGACCACGGTGTCCAAGATGGGCCTGTCAGTGGCCTGGCTGTTTCGTGTGGAGCTTATCAACGTCAGGTCGCTGGGTATGGCCTTTGCGATTGCGGACGCCGTGGACTGACCCGTAGGCGCGGCCGCCACCTGACGCAGCTCCCTGGCCAGCTGCTGGATGTCCTCCGGAAAGCCGGCGTCCCTGGACGGGTCCGAGATTCTGATTTCGAACTCCTTTGGTTTCAGGGTCTTTGCGATGGCATCGCGACTCACCCAGTCAAGGCTCCCACCCGACAGCAGGTCAGAGGTCTCGAAGGTTAGCTGGAGGCTCTGCTCGATGGACTCGCGCTGCGCCCAGTCCACCCTCGGCGGAGGTAGACTATCGGGGCCTATCTCCAGGTCGACCGTGTCGCCGGCGACCCAACCCTTGGACGTGTACTCGCTATAGGTCTGGGAGGTCCAGTAAGACGGATACTTCGTCTTCGCCCACAGCACGACATCCCCATCCATGTGGATCTTGCCCAGAAACGGAAGCGTGTTGCCGAAGATACGGCCGACCAGGTCCATGCGCGACGGTATGGCTCCGAAGAGCCTGCCGAACTCATCCTCCAGAGACGCGATCGGCGAGCGGCCCACGTTCCAGGCGTCCGACAGGGGTGAAGACTTGTATACGTTGAGAGGCACTACGGCCGCTACTATGATCACGGCGACGGTCAGCCACGCGGCCGCGTGAATCGTCATCCAGCCGACCAGCGGGTCGAACCGTATCTGGGCCTTTCGCCATGCCTCGTGTTGCTGGACCACGCTCACCCTGACCACCAGCAGCATGGCGAAGAACATAAACATGAAGAACCTGACGTCGAACGAGCGCGGGAGGAAGCTGTGGTTGGTCAGTATGGCGATCGCCGCCAACACAACTCCTACCCAGACGTTGTTGCTCCTGAAGATGAACCAGGAGCTGAGGTAGCCCAGTATCCAGGCGGCGATCAGTATGAGGAGAGTGAAAGGCAGCAGGTCGGTGCTGATCCCGCCTGACACGGCTGCCGTGTACCAGTCTCTGAGGCGGGCCCAGAAGATCTGCACCTGGTCCACCAGCGGTTGGCCATCGATCAAAGAGGAGGCCTGCCACACCACCACAACGGTCCCGATCCCCAGGGCGGCCAGATGCAGTATGGCGGCGGGGCGTTTCACCTTGGCCAGAAGGAGGCCGGTGATGGCGCCGACAAAGAGCACCGTGAACAGGCCGGGCGTCTTCACCCAGTTGGCGGCATCGACCGAGTCCCCCACTACGGACAGGACCGCGATCAGCATGAACAGCGTCGGCCAGCCCTGGCTTGGACTGTATCTCTTCAGGAGGGCCCAGGCGCGGCTGGGTTCCCGCGCCCGTGGGGACGTCCGCGTCGCTATCTGTGCGGCGGTCACGTCCTTGCCTCGAGCCCGGCGGGCTCCTCCGACGACTCCCGATCGGCGGCGCTATAGACTTGACTGAGGGCCACTGTGACGTTATCGCCCTTGCGCACGACGTAGGTAGGGACACCCTCCGCGCGCAGCTCGGGGACCACCTCGAGGGAGTCGAAGTAGGTCCCGAAGCTTCGGCCGTCCAGCACAATGGCCACGATCTTCACCCGCCGTCGCATCAGCTCCTTGGCGGCGAACGCCCACTCTTTTCGAGGGGAGGCGGTTATGATTACGAGCGTGCTGTGCTGGCCCCACAGCAGCTCCTCACTGGCCAGGGCCGTCTCTACCGGGACCGAGCCCTCGGCCCTGCTCATCGCCAGGAACTCCATGACCTGGTCGAACTGGCGGCTGCCGGTCTCAGAGGGTAGGAAGTACCGTCGGTCGCCGTAGGCGATCAGCCCAAATGGGAGCTGTCTTTCCACATACTTCTTGGCCAGGGAGGCCGCTATGGAGACCGCATACTCGTCGGTGCTCTCGTCCAGCTCACCGGCCTGGGTATCCCTCTCGAGGTCCAGGAGGACCCAGACGTCGCTGGAAAGCCCGAGGTCGAACTCCTTGGACATGAGCTTGTCCATCCTGGCCGTGCTCGGCCAGTGGACGCGGCTGATGCTGTCGCCGGCCGCGTACTCTCTTACACTGGCGGCGTGCGGTGTAAGGTCGTGGGCCCGCTTTCGAGCGGATGCCCCGCCCGAGGGGTTGGTCGGAGGTAAGGCAAAGTCCGGCAGCTCGAAGATACGCGGGTAGACGACGAGCGTCTCGGTGTCGCCGAAGAACCTCTCCCGGCGGAAAAGCCCGAAGGCGTCGGTATTGGCGACTCTGACCGGGCCCATGGTGTACACGCCACGCTTGCGCGCCGGGGCCGACGTAAGCCATGACCGGTATCCGCGAGAAGCAAGCCCGATGGCCGCGCCGCTGGAGTATCCCGGCAGGTCTGTCAGGTCCTCCACCTCTATCACCGGTTTGGGCAACGAGCTACGGTTCCGGATGGAGACTCGCTCCTCCACATCGTCGCTGACTCGGACCCTGCGGCTGCGCCTCTCAACCTTCACCTCCAGGGACAGCAGGCTGAACCAGTTCCAGACGAGGGTCAGGACTACCGTTGTGCCCAGTATGTAGAGGAGCCTGTAGAAGAGGCCGAAGCCGGTGGACATCCCCGTAAACGCGGTGAAGGCGGCCAGGGCGAGCACCAGGTAGAACCGTTTGAGGATGTAGGTCTTACCGTCGAAGATGGTGCTATCTCCTGAACCAGCCCTGGGCTTGAGCGCCCGGCACAGGTACCTGCTCTACGATCTCGGCAACGACGTCGCCTCCGTTCATTCCCCGCATCCTCGCCGCGGCTGACACTATGATCCGGTGGCTCAGCATAGGGACGGCCAGCTCTTTGATGTCGTCGGGCAGCACGTGGTCACGGCCGCGTACGATGGCGGTGGCCTGGCCACCGCGGAACAGGCCAAGGGAGCCTCTCGGCGAAGCGCCCAGGGAGACGTCCGGGTAGGTGCGCGTTGCGTCCGTTATGGCAACGATGTACTGCTTTATCAGGTCGTCCACATAAACGTGTCGAACGGCCTCCTGGACCTCGATTACCTCTTCGGGATTTGTGACGGCGGTGAGGTTCTCGATGGGATGCACGAGGCGCTGGTTCTCGACTATTTCGAGCTCCTGCTCCCGCG
>JADFHV010000071.1 GCA_022566975.1 Chloroflexota bacterium | reverse complement strand
CGAGCCGTTCCTGGTGATGGCGACCCAGAATCCCATCGAGCTGGAGGGCACCTTCCCGCTGCCGGAGGCGCAGCTTGACCGGTTCATGGTTCGAATCAAGCTAGGGTATCCGACAGCTGAGGAGGAGTCGGAGATACTGCAGCGGTTCGAGCGTGACAGTGGCCCGTCCTCTCTGGAGCCGGTTACCGACGCCGAGGAGCTGAGGCGCATACAGGAGATGGTATCGACGGTCCGGGTGGATGAGTCCGTCCGTATGTATACGGTGCAGATCGCCCACGCCACGCGCCAGCAGCGCACTCTCATGCTCGGGGCCAGCCCGCGGGCGGCGCTGGCCCTCTACAAGACCGCACAAGCCAGGGCCGCCATCGACGGGCGCGACTTCGTCACTCCCGACGACGTAAAGGCGATGGCGGCGTCGGTGCTAGCCCACCGCATGATCCTTACCTCCAACTCCCGGGTGCGAGGCCACACGGCCGACCAGGCCGTGGAAGAGGTCCTCTCCTCAGTATCTGTCCCCATCGAGAGGTAAGCGCCGGTGTTCAGCCAGTTCTGGCAGGACTTCTGGGTTCTCCTTTTTGCCGTTCTCATCATCGTGGGAGTGTTCGCCGGAGAGGGAGCGGTGCTGGCGTTCGGTGTGATGGGGCTGGCCATAGCCGGCATCTCCCTACTGTGGAACAGGGTCTCGCTGGACCAGGTCTCCTACGAGCGACGCTTTTCACGCCAGCGTGTGTTCATAGACGAAGACGTCACGATCACTATCACGCTGGCGAACAAGAAGCCGGTACCGCTGGGGAGGATAAAGGTCGAGGACGAGATCCCCGATGGGATAGAGATCGAGGACGCGGACCTCACCACCAGCGCGAGTCCTAACGCCCAGACGCTGCGACTGTCTACATCGGTGGCCTGGTACGAGAAGATAAGCTGGAACTACCGTGTCAGAGGGCGCCGGAGGGGACTCTACTATTTCGGCCCCGCCCGTATGCAGAGCGGCGATCTCTTCGGGTTCTACGCTAGCCGGCGTACCGAGCCGAACCAGGACTACATCCTGGTCTATCCAAGAGTCGTGCCACTGCCCGACCTGGGGCTCCCCGCTTCAAGGCCTTTGGGGGAGGTAGGGGGAGGCATAAATATCTTCCCGGACCCCTCGCGTCCCTCGAGCATCCGCGACTACCAACAGGGCGACCCGCTGAAGATAATGGACTGGAAAGCCAGCGCGAAGACCCAGCGACTGCAGGTGCGTACCTTCGACCCCAGCTCCAGCACCACAGTGGTGCTGGTGGTGGCGACCGAGACGACGGTGCGGCCCTGGGAGGGATATTCGGCCGTTAATCTGGAGCGAGTGATCACGGCCGCGGCCTCGGTGGCGAGCTACGCTACCGAGCGCCAGTACAGTCTTGGGCTCTTCTCCAACGGGGCCGCTATTCTGTCTGACCGCCCGATGAAGGTTGCACCCAGCAGGTCTCCAGACCAGCTGACGCTCATCCTGGAGGCGTTGGCAACGATACGGCCTCTCCCCATGGGGCCTATGGCTCCGCAGCTTGCCGAGCATGCGCGGAGGATTCCCATGGGAGCCACGCTGGTGGTGGTCACCGCTCTCATGACGCAGGAGCTGGCCGATACGATCGCCACCCTGAAGGACCGTGGCTATCGTATGGTCGTCTTGAACGCAAGCGACGAGGAGTTCACCGGCCTGCCCGAGGACCTTCTCGTGCACGACGTCGGTCGATACCTTGAGACGATGGAGCTCGCGAGTGAATTCGCACCACGATAGGTTCGTTCTGGCGGCCCACCTCATTTCCGAGGGCGCCTGGATGTTCGCCCTGATGGGGATCTTCGGGCTCTGGTTTGGGTTCGAGGGAAGCCCCGTCGCCTGGCTGGCCGTGATGGTCATAATGGGAGGCTCGCTGCTGGCGTCGCGCACTCTCAACATGATCGCCCTGCCCACCGCGATGGCAGCGGGCATTCAGATGCTGCTGGGTGTGGTGGTCCTCTACCTGACGCTGGGGACCCAGATCCCCACGAGCGTGGGCGTGATAGACCTGGGCTGGATTGGCAACCTCTCCTCGAACGCGGACGGAGCCGACAACCCGCGGTGGGCAGTCCTCGCCAGCGCGTTCGCCGTGTATCTGTGGTGGCGCGGTGGCAGGATCGCCGCCTCCGACAATACGGCTGAGTCTCTTGCCACCAGCTTCAGGCTCGGTGTCCTGGCACTGGCCTCGTCGATCATCGTGGACATCGCCAACGAGCCCAATCTGAACGTCTTTCCGATGATGTTCATCTTCTTCGGCGCAGGTCTGGCCGGCCTCAGCTTCGGGAACCTGATGCCCGCTTTTGAGACCTCCTCGGAAGGCCGGACGTGGCCGAGGGTAATAGGCGGCATGGTAGCCGCGGTGCTGTTACTCGGCCTCGCCTTCAGCCTCTTGCGGGACAATGTCCTGTCGGCGATATCGGCCCCGGCCCTGTTGCTGTTGAAGGGGCTTGGGACGGTGGCCTTCTACGTGGCGGTGCCCTTCATCTACGTCGTCACCTTTATCGTCCAGGGGATTTTCGCCATCCTCAGCTGGTTCGCCGGAGAGAGGGACGTCGACACCGAGGTCTTGGGGCCGATCGGGTTCGACTTCCCGGAGCGTGCCGAGGCGGACGCGCCCGCCTATCTGGCGATCATCGGGTGGGTGATCCTCGCCCTGATCATCGTCGCCGCCCTACTCTTGTTGGCGCGGGCCTTTCGCCGCCGGAAGAGATGGCGGCTGGAGGAAACGAGTATCATTCGCGAGTCCATCAGGGAAGATGCCGACGTCGGCCACGACCTGGCGCAGCTCCTGCTCAACCTGTTGCCGGACCGCTTCAAGAGGCGCAGGCGGACGGGGCATTTCAAGCTGCCCGATGGGGACCCGGACATCGTGGACGTCTTTCGCATCTACTTCGGGCTGCTGGTGATGGCTGACGAGCGGGGATTTCCGAGGCCTGCGACGCAGACGCCCGCCGAGTACCAGAACACCCTGGAGGAGATCTTCCCACGCACTTTCGTTCGCTCTGTCACCGCCGCGTTTGTGAAGGCCTGCTACGGCCATCACGCGGCACCGCGGACTGAGATCGACGAGATGCGTCTTTCGCTGGAGCGTCTTGTGACCGAGGCGGAGTAGCCTGGAGCGACGGGCGGCGACAGCACCGCCTGGAACGTGGCCCAATGCAGGACGCGCGACAGCCTCTGACCCCCGCAGGTCTTGCCGACACTGAATGACCCAACCGCTCACAGAGCTGGGATTGGCCTCGGACGTGCTGGTGTGGCATGCGGTGATCCTGACTGTCGTATCCCTGGGGGTAGGGGTGCTGGGCGGGTTCGTAGGCCTGGCACTGGGCACCATGCGGTTGCCCGCCCTACTTTTGATGGGAGTCGCGGCACCCACGGCCGGCGGAACGAACATCTTGATCAGCGGGCTCAGCGCTCTTACCGGAGCGGTCCGCCATCTGCGAGAGGGCCGAGTAGACGTCCGGATCGCGCTGGCCATGGGAGTCCCGGCCGTCGTCGGGGCCTTTATCGGCGGCTTCGCCAGCGAAGAGGTGCCCGAGGCGCTGTTGCTGTCTCTGGCAGGGGCGCTGGTCTTCTGGCAGGGCATTGAGCTGATAGTCAGAGTGCGGACCGACAAGGGCCGTGCCGGGTCTGCCTCGGATGCTCTCAGTGCAGCTCCGGGTAGTTTCACGCCGACCAGGGTGGCCGCCGAGGGGGCCATCGGGTTGGCGGTCGGTCTGGTCGGGGGCGCCGTCGGCCTCATCCTGGGGAGCATAAGGCTGCCCATGATGATCCGCGTCCTTCGTGTAGACCCTCGTATCGCGGCGGGCACGAATCTCTTCATAGGCTTCGTCATGGGATCAGTGGGATGGGTCGGCCATGCCGTCCAGGGACAGGTGGACTACCCATTGCTCGTCCTCATGGGCAGCAGCGCGATGGTGGGCAGCTATTACGGCGCAAAGCTCACAGGCCGAGTTAGCCTCGACGCGCTGCTGGGTGCGATGGGCTGGGTGTTGCTGGTTGTGGGTGCGCTGCTGGTGTGGCGCGGGGTCGTCGCTTAGGCGGCCGCAGCTTGCCTGCGCTCTCGCGGGCCATCCGAGCTCAGTTTGTCAGCCCCAGCTCCTTCAGGATGGCCGGTACCTGTTGCTTCTCCTCATCCGACAGAGGCCTGAGCGGCCTGGTCACCGTGTCTTGATCAATCACGCCCAGTAGTTTGAGGGCCGATTTCATGCCGGACAGGGTGGCTGCGTTGGGGCCACCCCCATTGGATAGACGCAGAATCTTGGTGGCAACCAGCAGCTGTGCGTTGCACTCGCGCATCGTCTCTAGCTCGCCGGCCTCGCCAGCCTCCCAGGCCCTTGACGCGATCCCCGGCACCACGTTGGCGATTGATGGAATCACCCCGTGCGCACCGACGGCGCTGGCCGTGGTAATGCGGAACACGGTGCCGAGGAAACGCAGCAGATCGATATCGCCCTGGTCGCAGAGAACGTTTAGCTCCGCGAGTGGCTCGCCGGACCCCGAGCTGTCCTTGACCCCCACGACCGCTCCCGCGCTCGCCAGTGTCGCCAATGTCCCGGGCGATACCGCCGTCTTGACCATTTGAGGAAAGTTGTAGACCCATAGAGGGCGTCCGACCTTATCGCTGATATGGCGATAGTGGTCGAGGAGCTCGTCCTGGGCATGGGGATAGTAGAAGGGGGGAGTCGCGGCGATGCCGTCCAGACCGCTTTCCTGGACCGAGAGCGCCATGTTCACCGCATGCCGTGTGCTGACGCCGGAGATGTTGGCGATAACCGGCACACGCCCGGCCACCTCGTCCACCACCGTCTCGATGCTTGTCAGGCGCTCTTTGTCCGAAAGGCCCGGAAACTCCCCGGTCGTTCCAGCGGCCCATATCCCATGAACGCCGTTATCGAGGAGGTGCCGCGTCAGGCGCCGCAGGGACTCAGTGTCGACGGTCTCGTCGGAGTGCAGTGGGGTGAGTATGGGAACGATAACCCCCCGGATATCCTTGTCTGCCATGTTAACGCTCCTCGGGGTACATCTCCCACAAAGCTCTTGGCACCGCCGCATCTATGATCGCGGGAGCCCCAGGCCCCTGGTCGCGATGATGTTGCGCTGAATCTCTGATGTCCCGGCTCGAATGGTGAACGAAATCGAGTCCATCCACTCCCGGGCCAGCCTCCCGTTTAGGGTGCCCCACCTGGAGTCCTTGTCCAGAACGCCGTACATACCGGCCATCTGGATGCCGAGCTGGTGCACTCGCTGGGCGATCTCGCTCCCCATGAGTTTGGAGGCGGAGGCCTCCATGTTGGGGACGGGACCCTGGCTCTGCATCCAGGCCACATTGTAGGCGACCATCCTGCCGGCCTCGTTTGCCGTCCACAGGCCGGCCAGGCGGTTTCGTAAGACGGAGGCGCTGCTCAGGCCGTTGTCTCTGGCCAGGGAGACCATCTCCTCCAGGTTGCGCCGGTTGGTGGCAAATCTGCCGACGCCCGAGCGCTCGAAGTCAAGGCTCGTGGCGGCGACGTACCAGCCACGGTCCCTCTCACCGATCAGGTTGGCCTTCGGCACTCTAACGCCCTCGAAAAACACCTGGTTGAAGTAGTGGACGCCGAACATGTTGATGATGGGCCTGACCTCGATTCCGGGCGTCTCCATGTCGACGATGAAGACGCTGATGCCCCGATGTTTGGGAGCGTCCGGGTCCGTCCTGGTCATGACGTAGCAGTGGGTCGCCCTGTGGGCTCCGCTGGTCCACATCTTGGAGCCCGTGAGCACGTAGTCGTCGCCGTCCTGCTCGGCCCGTAGCTGGAGCGAGGCAAGGTCGGAGCCGGACTCGGGCTCGCTGAATCCCTGGCAGTAGACGGCGGCGCCGTTGGCTATCTCGGGGAGGAAGCGGGCCTTTTGCTCATCCGTGCCATAGAGCATCAGGGTGGGGCCGACCAGCTCGGTGCCTATAGTGACGTCGCGGGTCGGGGCGCGGAAGTAGGCTGTCTCCTCGTTGTAGATCATCTGCTCAACGTGGGGTCGGCCCTGTCCACCGTACTCCTGGGGCCACGCCAGCGTCAGCCAGCCTCTCTCCGCGAGCTTCGCAGTAAGCCGGCGGACCCGAGGCCAGTTCTCGTCCTCGAAGTACGAATCGGGGTCGACGCCCGACCAGTCGGCGCCCAGCTCCGCCTCCAGGAAGTCGCGGACCTCCCGGCGGAATACCTCCTGCTCGTCCGTAAAGCGAAAGTCCATGGGATTTTTCGGACTAACGCGAATCGCTGATTTCCACCAAGGGTTCGCCTTGCTCCAGTAGCTCGATCGCTGTCGCCAGGCTCCTTTCCAACACGCCTTTCAAATAGTCGTTAGAGGTATTGCCGCAGGTAATCCAGAGAACCTGTGGCGGTGGTCCATGAATGCTGAGCAAGGACAGGAAGTCGGTGTCTTTCGTTATGATTGTCGCCCCGGCGTCGGCCGCCGCGCGGAAGATCTGTTCGTCGGTTGCACCAAGCAGGCCAAGGTCGCGCACCGCCCGGGTTTCAGCGCCAAAGGTCTCGCTAACCCAGGGACTCAGATACGGTGAAAGTTGCGCATCTATCCACAGTATCACTCGGCCACCACGGGATGATCAAGCCGTTGACTAGCGAAACGAAGGCTCGCCTGAATGTCTTCCAACTCGATATCGGGTAACTCTTCGAGAATTCTATCGAAGGTGAGACCGTTGGCAAGAAGGTCCAACACGTCTTTGACACGAATGCGCATGCCGCGGATGCACGGACGACCGCCGCACTGGTTGGCGTCAACAGTAATACGCTCTGCCAGCTCTCTCATTGCAACCTCACCTCCCGAATCGAGCCACAGGACTCACAAGCCGTTGCTCTTACCCAGGCCAGTCGCGGCCCTCGATATAGCGGTGGGCGGCGATGGCCGCAGTGGCCCCATCGCCCGCCGCCGTGACGAGCTGGGACGCCGAGCTCTGCCTGATGTCCCCCGCCGCCAGGAGGCCCGGCATCTCCGTCTGCATCCAGACGTCCGTGGGGATGTGGCCGGCGTTGTCCAGGGGCAGAAGCTCTTTCAGGTACTGGGTGTTGGGGTCGAGGCCGACGAAGACGAAGACTCCCGACAGGTCCACGCGGGAGGTCTCGCCTGAGTCGACGTCCTCCGTGCTGACGGCTTCGACCTGTCCCTCCCCAAGGATGGCTGTGACAGCTATGCCGTCCCGGACCTCGATCTTGGGGTTGGAGAGCACCCTGTCCTGCAGGACCTTCTGCGCGGTGAGGCGGTCGCCCCGGTTGAAGACGATCACCTTCGAGGCGTATTCGGTGAGCGTAACGGCCTCGTCCATAGCCGAGTCACCCGCGCCGACCACCGCCACGACCTGGTCCATAAAGAATGCGCCGTCGCAGGTGGCACAGTACGAGACGCCCGCGCCGTGAAACTCTTCCTCGCCTGAGACCCCAAGCGTCCTGAGCGTCGAGCCGCCCGCGACGATGACGGCCTTGGCCCGCAGCTCGCCGTCGTATGTCTCGGCCACCCAGTAGGGGTCCAGCCGCTTGAGACCTGTGACCTCCGAGAGACGGACCTCCAGTCCGTTGCGTATGGCCTGGTCCTGGAGCAGAGCGCCGAAGTCGGCGCCGGAGATGCCATCGGGAAAGCCGGGATAGTTCTCGATCTTCTCGGCGTTGATGACCTGTCCGCCGGTCATCAGGCGCTCCAGCAAGACCGTCTTCAGGCCGGCGCGGCAGGCGTACATGCCAGCGGCCAGACCGGCCGCGCCGCCTCCCGCGATGAGCACGTCGTAGGTGGAATCATCCATTGAGCTCTTTCCCTGAGGTTCTACGGCCCGCGGGCCAGGCACTAGACGAGGCCCGCCTCCCGGACCTCGGTAAGGGCCCTCTCGGCGGCTTCGATGGTCTCGTCTATGTCCTTTTCAGTATGGACGGACATCATGAGGAATCGAGATGCGGTGGCATGGACCCCGTGGTTCAGCATGGACAGGCTGAACTGCGACGAGCGCCTTGGCTCATGCGCGACAGCCATCTGCTCCTGCGACAGGACGCACACCTCTTTGTCGCACTCGTGGTCGACACCAAGCCTGAGGAACACGACACCGGGAAGGCCGGTGGCGCACCCAGGGACCTCCATACGCGTCAGCACATCGTTCAGGCCATCCTTGAGTCGCTGCCCCATCGCCGTGGTTATCTCGTTGACCGGCGTCGTCTTCACAAGCTCCAGCGCCGTGATCCCGGCCGCTGCCGACAGGGGGTTGGCGTTGAACGTCCCGTTATGGCCGATGCGCCTGTTCTGGTCGTAGTCGGGGTCGCCGGTGGACTGGATCATGTTGATGATGTCGGCCTTGCCGCAGACCGCTCCTCCCGGCAGCCCCCCGCCGACGATCTTGGCCAGGGTCGTCACGTCCGGCGTAACCCCGAAGTACTCCTGGGCCCCACCCCTGGAGACCCGGAATCCTGTCACGACCTCATCGAAGATTAGAACGACGCCGTGGCGCTCCGTGACCTCGCGTAGCTCGCCAAGGAAGCTGGGGTTCAGCGTCTGCTCGCCCATGTGGGCGCCGGTCGGCTCCAGGATCACAGCCGCCACATCGTCGTCGCCTTCGAGGGTTTTCTCGACGACGGATATGTCGCCGTCGGGCAGCACTATCATGGTGCTGAAGGTCTCGCTGGGGATGCCGCCGAGTCCGGAGCCATCGACCGACAGATAGTCGCTCCAGCCGTGGAAATGGTTCTTGAACAGGATGATCTTCGTCTTCCCCGTGTAGGCCCTGGCCATCCGGATGGCCATCATGTCCGCCTCGGTCCCGGAGCTGTGGAACCGGACCTTCTCGGCGGACGGTATGAGGTCGCGCACGAGCTCGGCCCACTGGATCTCCAGATCGGTGGAGGCGCTGAGATGTGTGCCCAGGGCCATCTGG
>JADFHV010000070.1 GCA_022566975.1 Chloroflexota bacterium | reverse complement strand
GACAGGCATGAAGAGCGAGATCGTCATCCACCGGGCCCATCGGGTCAACTACGACCACAACTTCCGGGCTGCCGGCGCCACCCTGGTCGAGATAGGAAACAGCGGGAGCACCCAGGAGTGGGAGCTGGAGGACGCCATCAACGACAACACCGCGGCGGTGGCCTACATCTTCGGCCCAGGCCAGGCAGGCACGCTGCCTCTCCCGAGGGTCGTGGAGATAGCTCACGCTCGGGGCGTGCCGGTGATCGTGGATGCGGCCGCCATGCTGCCGCCGATCGAGAACCTGACCCGCTACGTCGAGATGGGCGCCGACATGGTCAGCTTCAGCGGCGGAAAAGGTGTGCTCGGGCCCCAGTCGACGGGAATCCTCTGCGGGCGTGGGGACCTCATCGAGGCCGCCTACTTCAACGGCGCTCCCAACAGCACGTCCATCGGCAGGGCCGCGAAGGTCTGCAAGGAGGAGATCGCCGGGCTGATTACGGCCCTGGAGCTGTTCGTTGACACCGACCACCAGGCGGTCATGGCGAGCTGGCGCGCCAAGTGCGAGCTCGTTGTCTCCGCCGTCAGCGACATCCCCGGCGTACGCGCCGAGCTGGCCGAGGCGGAGTCGGACCTCGACGAGTTCCCGGCGGCCCAGCCCCGTGCGATCATCTCGTTCGACAGGTCGTGGACCGGGCCTTCAAAAGATGAGGTCGAAGACCAGCTCGAGTCCGGTGAGCCTTCGATCCGCGTTCGGCTTCTAGGTTCTCCCAGTCAGATCGTCATCTCACCCGTCAACCTGCAAGAAGGCGAGGAGGAGGTCATAGCCCACCGTCTCAGGGAGATCCTGACGGCAAACGCCTAGGGGGCGGACTTTCGGTCTCATCGCGGCCAAGAGGGACGGCATGACAGGGAAAGGAGAACCGGGATCATGGAGTTGGAGAGATCAGTCGACATCGGCCGGCCGGTAGGAGACGTCTTCGCCTATCTGACAGATGTGAAGAACAACCGCGATTGGGAAAGCAACGTCGTGGAGATGGAGTACACCTCGGAAGGGCCCGTGGGTGTCGGTTCGACGGGAAGGCGTGTCGAGAAGATGATGGGCACCGACGAGAGCACCTGGGAGATCACGGAGTACGAGGAGAACAAGCACTTGGCGTTCAAGTTCGAGTCTCCAAGGTTCCAGGGGAATGCCAGGTATGACCTGGAGCCGACGGATGCCGGCACGCGGCTGGCATTCCGACTCCATGGGGAGGCGAAGGGGCTGGTCTCGAAGCTGTTGATGCCGCTTTTCATGCCGATGGTCAGGCGTCAGGTCCGACGCGACTACGACAGGCTCAAGGGAATCCTCGAGTCCCAGCAGTAGCGTCGCCGGCTTGACCGCCGGGCCCCGCCGTACCCATAATGTAGCCGATGCCGCCGCGTGTCCCCACGCATGGAGTTGGGCCGCCTGGCGCGCTCAGAACAGCACGAGGTCATTGCCATGCAGGTATCCACCCTACCCGCAGTCCCAGCGGAGCTGAGGCAGCTCATACGGAACGGGGAGCTGGTCCGGCCGACCGGTGGCATGGCCCCCGGCCGCGTACAGGCCAACCTGGCGGTCCTGCCTCAGGACGCGGCCTTCGATTTCCTGCTCTTCTGCCAGCGCAACCCCAAGCCGTGTCCCCTGCTGGAGGTCGTCGAGGCCGGATCGTCCGAGCCCAGGCTAATGGCCCCGGGCGCGGACCTCAGGACCGACCTGGGACTTTACAGAGTCTACGAGTACGGCGAGATGGTCGCCGAGGTCGAGGACGTCTCGGAGTTCTGGCGTGACGACCTGGTGTCGTTTCTGCTCGGCTGCAGCTTCTCCTTCGAGTCCGCGCTGATGGAAGTGGGAATCTCCCTGCCCCACATCGAGCGCGGCACCAACGTCTCCATGTTCATCACCGACGTCCAGACTACCTCCGCGGGCATCTTCTCCGGGCCCATGGTGGTCTCCATGAGGTCCATTCCGAGGGACAAGGTGGTCAGGGCCGTCCAGGTGACTTCCAGGTTCCCCGCCGTGCACGGCGCGCCCGTGCACATCGGAGACCCGGAGGCCATTGGCATTCGCGACGTATCGGTCCCGGACCTGGGAGACCCAACGGACATCCGTGAGGGCGAGGTCCCGGTCTTCTGGGCGTGTGGGGTTACGCCTCAGGCGGTGGCAATGAGCTCGAAGCCGCCTCTGATGATCACCCATTCGCCCGGTCACATGTTTATCACGGACATGAAGGATGTCGACTTCGCGGTCCTGTAGCGGCTTGGTAGACCGGGGACACACCTCGTAGCGCATGGCACACGCCGAGTCGATCGAGGACATCATTCTGGACCAGGACCGCAGGGGGATCTCGGCGTTGAGAGACCACCTGCCCCCCGACTTCTGCGATCAGGCCGCCGCCCTGATACTGGAACACCCCGGAACGGCGCTCATAACCACCGGGTTCTACATACTGGCCGGAGAGGGCGCGGAGACCGACGGGCCACCGGGTGCGGTCGCCGTCGGCAACGCCCTACGGTCCCTCGGATACGACATCGTCTACGTTACCGACAAGTACACGTTGCCGTTCATGGAGTCCCTCGGAGGCCCGGACGATCGAGTGGTGGACTTTCCCATCACCGACGACGACGCCAGCAAGAGGTTCGCACAGGGGCTTCTCGACGAGCTGGACCCATCGGTGCTGATCGCCATCGAGAGATGCGGGCTGACCCGCGAGTCGCTGTACCGGAACATGCACGGGCAGGACATAACCGCCTATAACGCCAGGATCGACCACCTGTTTACGGACCACCCCTACAGCGTGGGGATAGGTGACGGCGGCAACGAGATAGGGATGGGAAACCTCGCCTCCGAGATTCCAAAGGTCCCGACACTGGTAAAGCTACCCTGCGTGACCTCCACCACAAGGCTCATCGTCACAAGCGTCTCCAACTGGGGAGGCTACGGGCTGGTCGCCGCCATGTCGAGGCGGGGAGGCAAGAGCCTGCTACCCTCCATCGAGTCCGAACAGGACCGCATCAAGAGCATGGTAGACATGGGCGCCGTGGATGGATTCACCAACAAGCAGGAATACAAAGTGGACGGCTTCACTCTGGAAGAAAACAGCGCTATCCTGACCCGACTTCACGATCTGCTGGCCGGCGAGGGGGTCGCAAGCTGACCGTATTACCCTCTCTGCCGTCAGGCCGCTGAGAGGGTGGTACCCGCGCCCACGGGTTCGCCCTTCGAGACCCCTGAGTCCCTACCGTGCTGAAGCACCTGGCGAAGTTTCCTGAGGGCGTTTCGCTCCAGCCTGGACACGTGCATCTGGGACATGTCTATCCGCTCGGCGACCTCTCTCTGGGACATCTCCTTGTAGAACCGCAGCTTGAGGATGGTCTTCTCCCGCGTGGGAAGCGTATCCAGCGCCGTGGCGAGTGCTAGCCTATCCAGAGAGAGATCGAGCTCTCGGTCATGCTGTCCGATGTACTCCGCCAGGGTAGCCCCCTCGTCAGAGTTCGACGACTCAAGATGCTCGTCCAGCGAACGCGGGTCACCTATGCGACCAAGCTTCGCGGCCTCGTGGACCTCATCCTCTGATAGATCGCACGCCTCGGCCAGCTCGCTGGGCGTCGGCCAGTGGCCCAGGGAACAGGCCAGGGACTCCGAGGCCCTGTCCAACGTGAGCTTGTTGCGCCTGACGGTCCGCGGGAGCTTTATGAGGCTGCCGTGGTCGCGCAGGTAGTTCAGGATGGCTCCGAGAATCCCCGGAATGGCCAGGGACGAGAAGCTGGTGCCACGCTCCATGTCAAACTTCTCTATGGCGTGCAGGAGTCCGATCATCCCAACCTGGAACAGGTCCTCCTGAGGCTCTCGCGACGGCTGGAACCTCCTACAGAGGCTCCGGACCAGGGGCATGTAGTTCACCGCCAGCTGCTCTCTGGCTTGAGGGTCCCCGGTCTGCTTGTACACAGCCAGGAGCCTGAGGCTGTCCGATCGGTATGTCCGGGCCATGTTTGCGGAGCAGCCTCCCCATTGTGTCGGCGGTGCCATCGCCTCGGCAGCTCGGACCCGCGCGACTTGGGCTAACCTTAATACGGGCGCCTCCGTGGGAAGTACCAAGCCCATACGGGAATCAGGCTGTGGTGTACATGGTGTTGCCTCACTGGGGCTGGCACTTCGCAAGAGCGGTGGAGACACGGATGTGCCGGGTATCGAGACCTGACGACGAGGGGAATGGGCGATGCGGTGCCGGGGACATCGATGCCTGATCTGCCCTGATCTTTCTCTGGAGCCCCCGTCGGTAGACAGTGGCGGGCCACCCGGCATACAGTGTGCCAGGAAGTTTGCTGGCCGCTCTCGGCAGATGAAACAGCCCTGATATCACGGGAGGCGACCCTTGGCAAGACTGGCGGGTGCGGTCATTGACGAGACGACGGGAGAGGCCATCCCCGCTCGGGTCCAGGTGGTCGAGTCCACAGGCGTCTTCGTGCATCCGCGGGACGCCATCCTGAAGGTGGGCCCCGGCGTGCCGTTTTTCTACGCGGACGGCTCCTTCGAGGTGGACCTGGCTAGGGGACCGGCGCAGATCACCGTAGAGCGTGGAACGGAGTACGTGCCTGCCCAGCGAATCGTGGACATGCCGGCGCACGGCACCGTGACTGCCGAAATCGTCATGAGCCGGTGGTCTACTCTCGGCGAGCGAGGCTGGCACCCCGGCAATACCCACATTCACTACGACGAGACCGAGACGCGCCCGGACGAACGCCTGCGCCTGGACCCACGGGTCGAAGACCTGAGGATGACCGCGGTGAGCATCCTCAAGCGAGGGGACCTGGAGTACGCAACGAACAGGTACCCGACCGGCATGCTCACAGAGTTCTCCTCCGCTCACCACTACGTGCAGTGCGGCGAAGAGAATAGGCACAACCGGGAGCCCTGGAGCGTGGGCTACGGGCACGTCATGCTGCTGAGCATTCGGAACGCAGTCCACCCGGTCAGCAGGGGTGTGCTGGTTGACGCCTTCGACCCGGACTATCCACCTCTTTCGTATGCCTGCGACGACGCCCACCGCCAGGGCGGGCTGGTGATATGGTGTCACAACGGCCAGGGCATGGAGGCGCCGGTCGCCGCCGCCCTGGGTAAGTTGGACGCCTTTAACCTGTTCGATCCGTACTGGAACGACGCCGAGTACGACATCTACTATCGCATGCTCAACGCTGGGATCAAGCTGCCCGCATCAACGGGGTCCGACTGGTTCATCTGCTCGGCCAACCGGGTCTACGCTTACACCAACTCCCCATTCGACTATGGACCCTGGACCGACGCGCTCAAGAACGGAAGGACCTTCATAACCAACGGGCCCGCCCTGTTTCTGTCGGTAGATGGCAAGGGTCCTGGCAGCAGCATCGAGGCGAGTCCCGGGGATCGCTTGTCGACCATTGCGACCTGGCAGTCCCACTACCCGATCAAGCGCATCGAGCTACTCTTCAACGGTGAGGTGGTAGCTGCTGAGGCATTTCAGGAAGGCTCCAAGAACGGCCGTCTGGAGGCCGATATGGCCGCCGGCTCCAATGGCTGGATCGCGGCCCGGCTGTCCAGCGACGCCAGGGACAGCTTCTATCAACCCGTCTTCGCACACACCAGCCCCGTATACGTCGAGACAGGGCAGGACGGTCCGGAGAAGAGAGCAGCCGCCGCCTGGTTTGACGGTGCCATCGACGAGTCTTTGCAGTGGGTGCGCACCAAGGGCCGGTTTTACAACGACGGCCAGCGCAAGGAGATAGAGGACCTGTTTCGGGAGGGACAGCAGGTCTACAGGGCGATGGGATAGATGGGGCCGGAAGGGTCGCGCCAGATCAGACGACGTGAGGACCGACACCACACATGGAGATCACAGGGCGGCTGTTGCAGATGCTGGCCGTGGGCGCCAAGGAGCTAGGCCGTGCCGTCCGAAACACGCTGGACCGCTGACCTCAACGTCCAATGCCCAAGAGTGGTCCGTTGGCAAGATAGGGCCGGAGCCTGACGTGGGCCCCTCGACCGGGTGTCGCGACGCCGAGGCATACGAGGCCGTAGTGTATCGCCGTCAAAGCGGAAGGGCGTCGAGGGAGAAGGGCGGGATGAACCCCCGCCCCTCTTAGGGAACTACCTGTCGCGCCTGAGAGCCTAGGCCGGGACCTGGACTTGGACTTGCTCTCGGACCGGCTCCCGCGCCGGCCCTCGGATGTCCTCCCCCGCCCTCAAGGCATCTATACCCTTTCGGACCTGGCCCAACGAATTGGCCAGCTGCTCCTCCAGGTTGCACAGCACCTCGCGCGCGTAGGCATCGGCGCCGTCACGACGGTTAGCGGCAATGGCCTCCGCCTCCGTCTGTACCTCGTAGGCCCGTCGCTGAGTGTCCTGGAGAATCAGGGCGCTCTCCATCATCGCCTCGTCCTTGATCTCCTGCGACTTGGCCTCCGCCGCCTTGACGATCTCGGTCTCATCCACCTTCAGGTGGTGCTCCTGCTGGGCGACCGTCTTGACCTCATCCGCCTCCTGGTCCGCCTCGTTTCTGATGCGCTGGGCCTCAAGGTACGCCTGGTTGATTATGCTTTCCTTCTGCTTGAGGATCTCCTGCGCCTCTTGAATGTTTGCTGGGACTGCCGCGCGCAGCTCGCCGCCCAGCTCACTCAGCCGGTCGGTGTCGACCAGCACCTTCTTCCTGAACCCCGGTACTCGAATGCCCGTCTCGAGCAGCAGCTCCAACTCTTCGGTGACCTGCAGAATATCCATTGCACCTCCTTGTTCTTGTGCCCAATCGCGCGCCATCGCTTAACGGTTGATCCTAGACCTCAGGGCCGCGGCCACCGGCTGCGGCACCAGGCTATCTACGTTTCCTCCCAGCAAGGCGACCTCTTTGATACGGCTGGAATAGACGAACTGGTAATCCAGAGAGCTCATCATGCAGACCACATCGATATCAGGGGCCAGGTTGCGCCACATGAGCGCCATCTCGAACTCCTGCTCGAAGTCAAACCCGGCCCTGAGTCCCCTCACTATGAACTCGGCGCCGACGTTACGTGCGAAGACAGGCGCCAACCCCGTGAATGGTAGGATCCGGATGCCGGAAAGACCGGCCATGGAGGCGCTGAGCAGCTCGACCCTTTCCTCCGTCGTAAACATCAGGCTCTTGGGCGGGGCGTCGTAGACCGCAACGATCAGCTCGTCGAACACCTTCGCCGCCCGCGTCGCGACATCGATGTGGCCGTTATGCGCGGGATCGAAGCTGCCGGGATAGATTGCCTTAGCCACCATCACCCACCGCATAGACTGATATGCCCGTGTCTCCGTACCTTTTCTTAGTAACCCTCTCGAAAGCGCCATAGCGGTCGGTCATCGCCACACCATGGCGATGCTCGGCGACCACGACGCCGCCGCTCTTGACCAGTCCCGGTCGGTTCAGTCCGTCCATCAAGGAGTCCCACTCCTGCATCTCGTACGGAGGGTCGGCGAACACCAGGTCATAGCCGCCCGGCAGGCTGTCCAGTACATCGAGCGCCCTGCCGCGGTATACCGTTGCCTGTCCCGCCACCGAAAGACTCCGCAAGTTCTCACGAATCCCTCGGACTCGCCTGGCGTTGACTTCAACCAGGTCCGCCCAGACCGCTCCCCTGCTGATCGCCTCCATGGCCATCACCCCGGTGCCCGCGTACAGGTCCAGGACCCGTGCGCCTTCCAGCGTCCCGGGGCCCACGATAGAGAAGACAGCGCTACGAACCCGCTCGGTGGTCGGTCTTAGGTCGGCGCCCCCGGGTGAGCGGATCTGGCGGCCTCGATACCTTCCTCCGGATATCCGCACACTCATCGCGCCACCGCGAGCCTTCCGACGTCTTCCACGGCTCCACAACCGGCTCCGGCTCGGAAATGCTACCGAATGCTAGCACGCACGATAAGGCGGTGAAAGGGAAATGGAGCACCCTTTTTCGGAAAAAGACAAAACTTATCCGAAAAATGACGCGTTGGCGCGGCACACCGGTTCTGTTATATTGACGAACAGGGGCCAGTGTGTTGGTCTGGTCCCCGGGCCTACCGATATTGCGACCCCAAAGGAGCGAACACCATGCAAGCGATCAAGGTAGACATCTACGCCGATTACGCTTGACCCTACGTCTACAATGCAGCCGTGTGGCTGGATAGGGTCGGGAACGAACGCGACGACGCTCTGGACATTACCTGGAAAAACTTTCAGCTTGAGCAGGTCAACGGCAAGGAAGGGCCGGAGTGGAAGGTGTGGGAGCTCCCAGACCACCACGACGCCCGGTCGCTGGTGGCAGCGGTCGCCGGGGAGGCGGCATTACGCCAGGGCAAGGAAGCCCACCAGAGGTTTCATCTCGCACTCTTGACAGCACGCCACGGCTCCGAGGAGCGCATTCCACTGAATGAGGACGAGCCCATAGCCGACATCGCGGCGCAGGTGGGTCTCGACGTCGCCCGTTTCCGGGAAGACCTGAGTGACCCATCGCTGCTCCAAAAGATACGCGACGACCACACCGAGGCGGTCGAGCAACACGGCGTATTTGGGACGCCAACGTTCCTGTTCGACAACGGCAATTCCGTCTACCTCAAGAGCTTCATTCCCCCTGAGGAACAGTCCGCTGCCTTTTTTGAGCACTTCGTGCCCCTCATGCGCGACATGCCATTCGTGGGCGAGATGAAGCGACCCCAACCGCCGTGGCCGAAGGGTGCAGTCAAGTAGGCGGTGCGAGGTGGGCCAGACCAATCCAGCCCTGGACAGGCTGAGCGCATCCTTCAGGGACGAGGCTCTGCTCCGGCTGGCTCTGACCCACGGCTCCTACCTGAACGAACACCCCGAGGCGTCTCTCGAGTCCAACGAGAGGTTGGAGTTCCTGGGCGATGCGCTTATCGGCCTGGCCGTTGCGGAAGAGGTTTACCGCCGCTTCCCCGATCTAGC